>JAAYRO010000179.1 GCA_012518735.1 Bacillota bacterium | reverse complement strand
GTTATGTCATTGACAAATTAGGGACCAAGCTGTGGATCTTAGATAATGGACAAGTGGAAGAGTTTATAGGTACTTTCACAGATTACAGGGAAGCCCAACGCCAAGCAGAACTAGCTCAAGCGGAAGAACGAAGAGAAAAAGCTAAGCGATCTGCAAGAACCAGTTCATTAACAAAACAACCTTCACTTCAGGCCTTAGCTCGAGAACGGAAGGCGGTGGAGGAAGAGATTACTCAACTGGAGAAGCGGAAAGAAGAGTTAGAGCAGATGATGGTTTCGCCCGAACTGTATCAAGATGAATTAGAAAGTCAAAGAGTGATACAGGAGTATCATAAATTAGACCAGCAGCTGCTTTACTGTTACGAGCGGTGGGAAAATCTTGTTGACAAGTATCAGGAAGGATGAGAAAGATATGTCTCCCCGCAAGACAAAAGGTGTATTACTAAAGGGTATAGAGGGATTCCCGATTCAAGTCCCAGATCGGATTTTGAAGCATCAGTCTCAGCTGGGGACATCAGCGACTTTAGTTTGGATTAATTTACTAGCATTTGCCCAGCGGCGGCGTCCCTTTCAGATAGAAGAAATAGCCACCTTTATGGGAGTAGACAAAACAGAAGTGGAGCGCGCGTTAGTTATTCTAGCTGACTATGGATGGATCAACGATGAAGGACTGGAGATTCGTTTGATGATACCAGATATTGCTGTTCAGCAGGAGGCTGCTGCTGAAGAGCCAACTTTTCTAGATGAAGAACAAGCTTCTTTTGAATGGTTGATAAGCTATTGGTCAGCCCGGATTGGACCGCCTTCACCACAAGAAATGCGTAAACTCTTGTTTTGGATGGAGAGAAAAGGTATGTCTCATGAAGTAATTGCAGTGGCGGTTGAGGAGATGTCGGCGGCGGTTCAAAACCCTAGTTTTCCCTATTTGGAGGGAATTCTACGAAATTGGTATGCTGAAGGTGTACGGACATATAATGATCTTATTGAAAAGCCCTACTTAAGTAAGGTGCTGCCCCGCACAAAGGAGCAGACGTATGACAATCCTGCTGAGCAGAAGTGGAAGGAGGTGTTCCCTGATGAGTTTGACTAATCCCTTAGTTCTAGATACTCCCATGGATCTAGACGCTGAAAGGCAGATTCTAGGGATATTAATCAAGTACCCTCACCAGGTAGACAAGGTAATCGATCGGCTTCGTCCATCGCATTTTTATGATTTGGCCCATCGGAGAGTCTATGAGATTATAGTTGAGCTTTATAATAAGCAGGGGCGGATTTCGTATACACAGATTTACAATGTTCTTCGTAATGACCGAATCACTGATTCTCCTGCAGAACTGCTAATTTCCCTTACGGAGTCTTTTGTGTCATTAAGCGAATTAGAACCAAGTATCGCTATTCTTCAGTATCAAGAGGGAATAAGGCGCTTGGTGAAAGCGACCGATACGATTAAGGCTTTGGCTTTAGATCCTAAACAGGACGATTTAGATGAGATTCAAGCACGAGCTCAGGAGCTGATTTTCGCTGCTACACAAAAACAAAACGTTGATGGTGATGATGCTAAGAACCTTTTAGAAGTATTGAACAAATGCTACCTGAATCTTCTGAAACGGCGAGAGGGCTTAGAAGACTCATACGGATTGTCTGTACGCTACCCTTCCATTGACGGTATGACTACAGGATTTAAGAAAAAGGACCTTATTATCTTAGCAGCTAGGCCCAGTATGGGGAAAACGGCTCTTGCTCTTAATATGGCGGTGAATGTGGCTAAGCGGGATATTCCTGTTTTGATTTTCAGTTTAGAGATGGATGATGAGCAGATAGGCGATCGTATTGTACTTGGCGAATTGTTCCGTCATAAACAAGCAGGGGAGTTTGAAATTACGTCGTATGAGTATCAAACAAAGCTGAGTGATGAACAGTTTATCCGAACCCAACAGGTGTTTAACGATCTTTATCATCTGCCTATCATAATTGTGGACAAGCGGGGACTGACCACTGCTGAAATTCAAGCCAAAGCTCGTAAGGTCAAAGCGGAGAATCCTGATTTGGGACTGATTGTCATAGACTATTTACAGTTAATCAAGCCACCTACTGATTCAAATCGGAGCTGGACTTTGATCATTGGGGAAATTGTTCGAGAATTGCGGGACCTTGCTGGCGAGCTTGACGTACCCATCATTCTCCTATCACAACTAAACCGCAGTGTGGAAAGTCGGGAAAACAAGCGTCCTATGATGTCTGATCTGCGAGATTCTGGAAATATTGAGGAATTTGCTGACGTAATTATTTTCTTGTACAGGGAGGACTATTATTATCCAGATTTAGCTCAGCAGAACGGGACCGAAGGTTTAGTGGAAGTCATATTTGCTAAACAGCGGAAAGGACCTACTGGCACTGTACAACTGCGCTTTATTAAAGAGTACACCCGCTTTATTGATGAATTTACAGGACAGATAGGGGGAGCTTAGTGCCATTATTTGAAGATCTAGAACGAGTCAAACTGCGGTTTATTTCAGCTTGTGAGACTATGGTAGATCAGGGAAAATTAACGGAGGAAGAATTTCAGGATATTCTTCAACTGCTTGATGAATTGGATGAATACAGTGATGATGAGTTCATGGCAGAATTGCAGAAACTGAGTAAGGGTATTATTGACTTTTTGGATTGGGATACGAAGTAAAAAGGGGGTGGAAAATTGTCTAAGCTGAACAGTCCTTCCTATGTCATGAGACTAATGCAGGAGCGGGGATTTGCAGCCAAAAAGCGATGGGGTCAAAATTTTCTTGTAGATAAGAATATTCTGGGAAAAATAGTAGAAGCTGCAGCTATTGGATCTAACGATTGGGTGTTGGAGATTGGACCAGGTTTAGGTGTTCTAACAAAAAGTCTTGCTGTTCAGGCCCAAAAGGTCATATCACTGGAAATTGACTCAGATTTGGTGCAGATTCTGCAGGATGTTGTTACAGAACCAAATGTAGAGATTATTGAAGCAGATGCCTTACACGTTAATTGGAAGGAGCTGTTTACCAGCTTAGGATGGGGCGGTGAGCCTGTAAGACTAGCAGCTAATTTACCATATTATATAACTACACCATTAATCATGAAAGCGTTGGAAGGCGATATGGATTTTTCTACTATTGTGGTCATGGTTCAGCGGGAAGTAGCAGATAGAATGGCAGCATCTCCTGGTTCGAAAGATTATGGCGTTTTGTCATTAGCGGTGCAGTATTACACAAATGCAGCTATTGTGGCTAATGTGCCCCGAACTGTTTTTGTACCGTCGCCAGCAGTAGATTCGGCTATCGTTAAGTTAGAACCACAGCCTCCTTCTGTAGCTGCTCCTCGCGATGAACTCTTCCAGGTTATTCGGGCCAGTTTTCAGCAGAGAAGAAAAACCATTCGTAATGCTCTTAAACCTCTAGCAAAAAATTGGGGTATTACACTAGAACAGCTAGATATGGCTTTAGAGAGAGCTGGTATCGAGCAGAACATTCGCGGTGAAAGATTATCTTTAGAGGAATTCAGTGAGCTAACCGTGAATTTGATGATAGGGGTGTAAAAATTGGAGTTTATCAGCCCAACCAAGGGACGACTAACGTTCGACGAAGTTTTCGAGGAAATCCTTACTTACGCGTCTCTCCATCCTGATGATTACTATCGTTTGATCATTGGCACTGATTCACAATTACGGGAAGAGACGTGTTTTGTTACGGCCTTGATCATTCACCGCCAAGGCAAAGGAGGGCGGTTTTTCTTCACGCGCAAACGCGATGCTCACGTCCGTTCCCTCAAGCAGAGAATCTTTTATGAAGCATCCTTAAGTTTGAGTGTGGCATCTATTTTAACAGAAAAACTGGCCGAATCAGGTCATGAATTTAACATTGAGATTCATCTCGATGTAGGATCGAATGGTGCTACAAAGACTCTGGTTAAGGAAGTTGTGGGTATGGTGAGCGGTTCAGGGTATCCATGTCGGATCAAACCAGATTCGTATGGTGCCTCTACTGTGGCTGATCGTTACACAAAATAATGAAAAAGCCTTGAAATGCAATAACAAATGAAACAATTAGCTAGAAACCTTCTCCATAATGGTTCTGAATGCTTCCCCCAAATTCAATATCTCTTCTTGAAAGAGATCCAAAGGTGTACGGTAACCTAAAATCTTGCGGGGCAGATTGTTCGACCATGCCTCTGCTCTTTGAATGTAATCTAGGG
>JAAYRO010000027.1 GCA_012518735.1 Bacillota bacterium | reverse complement strand
TCAAAACCCTACTCCCAAGTACTGCACTGTCAGCCTTGTTTTTTGCTGCCTTTCAGTATTTTGATGTCTTTGGTATTATAGGAGCCTATTTTGTGTTTATTACATTCCGTTCTGGGGCCCTGCTGGGTCATTTGGAATCCAACTACCGCATTTCACTAATTCGAGCCCTGCTGCGGGCTGTTTACGCGAAAGACCCTGATTTGATGGAGCATTTAGAGAATGTGGCATATTATTCTAGGAGATTAGCTAAAGCCTGTGGATACCCTCTGTGGAAACTCCACATTCTAGACGAAGCATCTTATTTCCACGATATTGGAAAACTGGAAATTTCTGATGATATTCTAAAGAAAAACGGCACATTAACAAAGGAAGAATACAAAGAAATGCAGTGCCATCCAGAACTGGGCATCGAATTTCTTCAGGAAATATCACTTCCGCAAGCTCACAAAAACATTGTAGAGAACATTACAGGATGCCATCACGAAAGATATGACGGCCAGGGCTATCCCCATGGTCTGGCAGGTGAGGAAATCCCTATTGAAGCACGTATTGTGGCAGTAGCTGATACATGGGATGCAATGGTTGGGAAACGCTGTTACCGCGACCCCCTACCGATTCCGGAAGCTATCGCTGAACTTCGGCGGGTCAAAGGAACCCAGCTAGATCCCCATTTAGTAGAAGTGTTTATTCAGCTTGTTGAAGATGACTTGGAGCAGACTCCTGAAACGCTAACCCGCTCTCTCATACCGTCAGCAAACTAGATACCAAGAGGAGGAGCAGCTTGAAAAGGCATCCCTATAGTAATTTACAATTTCCGGCTGTTCATAGTTACCCGTTTGTGGCGATTAACATGGTAAGTTCCATCGATGGAAAGGTTACCTCTAGCGGCACCCTAAAGCCGGGCAGCCTCGGCAGCATCTTTGATAGACATACAATGAACGTTATCCGCAGCCATTTTGACGCGGTAATTTGTGGCGGAAACACCATCAGGCAGCACCCTTATTACCTAGGTGTCCCTAAAGAATATGAGATGGAACGGGAGGGAAAAGGTCTCCCGTCTCAACCACTAACAGTGATTCTAACAAACTCCGGACATCTCGACTTTGACACACCGCTGTTTCACAATCCTCCCTATCCGCCGATCATACTCACTAGTGAGAAAGGAGCAGCAGCCCTTCCAAAAAAAGTGGAGCAGCTCTCAGAGATTGAGATCTGTGGGTCAAATAAAGTCATCCTTGAAAAAGCCTTGGAGACACTGTATACCAAATACAGCATTCGACATCTACTTCTTGAAGGCGGTCCTTCAGTTAATTATCTTTTCTTACAAAAGAAAGCCGTGAATGAGATCTTTTTGACTCTCGCTCCACGACTCGTAGGTTTAAAATCTGACTTAACTATGGTCATGGGAAACAGAGTACTCTTTCCCGAACCATCTATCTCCCTTGTCTCATATTTTGAATATAATAATGAATTGTTTCTCCGCTACAGATTAACCTATTCGCCCGAAAAACACTATGGCCGCAATTAGCGTCAATACTAGATTGAACGTCTGCCCCACAACATACAGTTTCACAGGTCCCTGCCCCTTGAATGCTTCTTTTAGCTCAGACAATCGAGAATCGAGCCCAATACTGACAAAAGCCAGAGCAAACAGCCAGCTGCGCAGTGCCGCAGTAACCTTTAGAATCTCATCTACACGGGTTTGACCCAACACTGGCAGTAGAATAAACGAGAACACTACTGAAGCGCCAACAAAGCCTAGAATAAACTTCGGAAACCGCACCCAGATTTCACCTATACTTGGTTTAGAAGTACCTGGTTCACGTTCGACCCTCGTGACCCAGAATACTGCCCAAGCAAAAGCCACAAGACCAATTAAAACATTCTGGAGCATCTTAATGATCGCTGCGACTTCCATCGCATGGGGCCCAACCATGCTGCCCGCTACAACAACCGCTCCTGTACTATCTACAGTTCCTCCAATCCACGCTCCTCCTACGGCCTCGCTTAGACCAAGAAACCGGATTAGAATAGGCATCCCAACCATCATTATTACAGTAAAAATCAAGGAAACAGAGATCGCAGCACTTATCTCTTCTTTTTTAGCCTTCGTTGCTGCACCGGTTGCTATGGCCGCTGAAACTCCACACACTGAAGTACAAGTGGCGACAGTAGCCACCATAGACTTACTCTTTATCTTCAGTACTTTCGTTCCGTAATTATACATGAACAAGATCACAATAGGAGTGACAATCCAGGCTACACCAAGACCACGAGCACCTAAGGTAAGAACTCGATTAAACAGAATCTCCGCCCCTAACAAGACAAGTCCCGTCTTAATAAATAACTCTGTTCGCAGAGCAGGGACCAGCCACTTAGGCTTACCAAAGACATTGCTGATGACCATTCCTAAGACTAGAGCCCAAATAACGTCGTTAAGACCGTAGTGGGACATAGTCTTATTGCTGCCAATAACAAAAGCTGCAACCGCTAAGAGAAACACAAAGGGAAATCCCAGAAGATATTTCTTTTCGTCTCGACCCATAGCACGTAATGCAGTGGCAGTCGCCAGCCCCAACCCCAGCCCTAAGATGAGCAGAGCCGGTATGAGTTCTACCGAAAAAACACTCTGTAAACTACCAGTCCATTTAGGTAATCTCGGTATGGAGTTGACCAAGCCAGCAACAGCCACCACCATCATTATCCCTGCTAACCATATGGCCCACCAATCTTCAGTTTTCCAAAGAGAAGACCATTTCTGCCGTTGGTGCATAATACAGACCTCCTAGTACTCAAGTACTAAATAGTCCATACTATGCCGTTTGCAGTAAGTGGTGCAAAGTTTACTTTGAAAAGATAGGGTTCCCCGTCAAACAATCAATGCCCTTCGGAGTAAAGCACCTAATCGTTCCCGATCCACTTGTAGAATCAAACGGACGTTAGGCTCGTTTCCGGTGACACCGGCGTAATCAATTGCTGTAAGACCACGTCCATACACACCACTCGTTTCTACCGCTGCAAATACATCTAGATCTTCTGTAACCACTTCCGGATCCAAAATCACTGCAGCAGCAATCAAATCGCATAACAACAAACCAGAATAACCCAAATTGTGCCTGGTACGTTCAAACAAGGCAGCTGTAATCTCTAGGAATTTCTCCCCCACTAGATTACGTAAGGGTTCCTTGCCACCCTGCTCCAGCTGCTCCAAAGTGACCAAGTTATGATAGCAGGTTTCCCAAGGCACTAGAGTAATGGGAATACCGGACTGCAGTACAACAGCAGCTGCCTCTGGATCGGCAGCAAAGTTAAACTCACCTACAATAGTGGTATTGCCCCTTGCTCCACTTGTCCCACCCATAATCACAAGTTCATTCACTCGCTCTGAAAGCGTCTCATCTTTGATCAATGCTAATGCAATGTTTGTCAAAGGACCAACAGCTAGGATACCTAGGTTTCCAGAATGTATATAACTCTGTTCAATCAGCATATCCACCGCGTGTTTTTCCTCAGGTTCACTAACCAGAGAGGGCCAATCCACATCACCAAGACCGTCTTTACCATGGACCTCAGTAGCGTTAAGCTGGGGCTCCAAAATCGCCCGCCCACATCCTTTGTAGATCGGCACCTCACTTTGAAGGAGATCTTTCAACCTAAGTGCATTCCTAAGAGTGTCTTCCACAGGGGAATTACCGTGAACCACATTAATTCCTAGAACATCCAAACCCAGCCGCAGGCAAGCGATAATGGCAGCAGCATCATCGATTCCTGGGTCTGCATCAATAATCCATTTCACATAAAACCCGCCTTTCACATTACTGTAGTGTTTCCTTCGATTGAGGGCACAGATATCCTTCCCCCTTACCTGCAGGAGCCTGGGAATAAAGGGGAAAAAGGATATTAAAGAGAATTGAAAACTAAAAAGACAGGGGAGGTGGTAAAATTCACCAATAGTCTACTGCAAGCATTAGAAGGCATTACAGACTACGCTGTGTATTTCGTGAACAAAGACGGTCTAGTTACAGAGTGGAATGAGGGAGCAGAGCTTACATTCGGATTCTCCAAAGACGAAATTGTAGGAACTCATGCTGGAAGACTGTATGAATCTCATATTCAGGAGCGTATCCCCCTTCTCCATAATGGTTGGATGACTCGAAAAGACGGTACCCGCTTTCTAGCTCAGATCACTACCTCACCTCTGAGAGTGGGCAGTAAAGAACCGCAAGCTTATCTCTGCATCGTCCAAGACATTACGAACCAAGCAGGTTTCGCAAAAGTGGTCGCCCATGAACTGCGCAACACCTTAGTTACTATTACAGCCATTCTCGATTTTCTTTTACTGAAGTTCCGATCGCAACAGGCACTCATTAATATGGAAAAGCATCTAAAAACACTGCAGAGTGAAGTATTGCGGCTGAACAGTATGCTAAACGATCTAACTGAAAGCTATCTCCTTTATTGTGGTTACGACTCAATCAAGTTGACTAAGCATAACTGGGTCCAAATCATACAAGAAGCCTTTGAAATAATAAGAAATACCGTCTTTAATGAACCACCGCGCTTAAAACTTATCACCTATCCATCGGCTGATCTATATGTTTTAGCTGATCGACGCCGCATCATACAACTTCTTCACAATCTCGTTTATAACGCACTGCAGTACTCATCTCCCACAAGTCCCATAGAACTAATTGTGGACTCCAGCGAAAGCTGTGTCTCCGTTGCAGTAAAGGACTATGGAACGAATGTACCGAAGGAAAAACTTGCTGAACTCCTCCAATTCAAAGGCAAAATAGACCAAACACTTTCCCCTGGAGGAATGGGAATTGGATTATCCTTTTGCCGGGAAATAGCCAGACTCCATGGTGGAACCCTCGATTTGCACAGCACAAAAGGGCAAGGCACAACTGTCACTCTCCGTTTGCCTCTTTTGAAAACAACTCAAAAAAGAAACGGCCCTGCATAATGTCAGCAAGGCCGATTTCTTATCCAACATTCTTCATACGGGGATCAAGAGCATCACGGAGCCCATCACCTACAAGATTAAGACACATAACTGTCGTAAAAATTGCCAAACCTGGGACCGTAACTGCCCAGTGGGAGACCCGAATAAAGGGACGTGCTGCTGCAATCATACTTCCCCACTCAGGAGTAGGGGGCTGAGCACCCATTCCGAGAAAACTCAGTCCTGCCGCAGACAGAATGGCACCAGCCAGTGATAGGGTTGTCAAAACAATGATGGGGTTTAGGGAATTAGGCAGGATATGAAGGAGAATCACCCGCCAATCAGGAGCACCAACAGCCTCCGCGGCGCTTACATAATCCAATTCCCGAATAGACAGCACCGAGGAACGCATCATCCGGGCAAACGAAGGAATATAGGAAATACCGATTGCAATAACTACATTCTCTAGTCCTGGGCCCAACGCCGCCACAATGGCTAAAGCCAGCAAAAACCCAGGTAGGGCCAAGAGAATATCAATAAACCGCATAATAACATTATCGAGTATTCCTCCATAGTACCCCGCTATCAATCCTAAGGCACTTCCAATTACTAAAGAAATAGCAATAGAGGTGAATCCTACCCTTAATGAAAGGCGGGCTCCATAGATTACCCGTGTGAACGTATCCCTACCAAATTGGTCTGTACCAAAAATATGGTCCTTGGATGGAGGCTGCAGCCTGTTTCGAATGTCCTGCTTTACCGGATCATATTTAGAAATGTACGGGGCAAAAACAGCCATCAATACAATCATAATTAACACGATTCCTCCCACAACTGCCCGTTTGTTCCGGAAGAGCTGTTTTAAAACCCTGCTGGTCTGGCTTTTCTGAATCGATGTATCCATTTCCATATTGGTCATCTCCTTTCTATTCATATCTGACCCGCAGACGGGGGTCTAGAAAGGCGTACAATACATCCACCACTAGATTGACCAGAGCATATAACAATGCAAACGTCATAATCGTACCCTGTACCAATGGAAAATCCTTATTGTTAATGGCCTCTACAACCATGCGTCCAATACCAGGCCACGCGAATATTGTCTCGGTAAGCACAGCACCAGACATAAGACCGCCAAACTGCAGCCCAATCATGGTTACCACTGGAATCAAGGCGTTCCGTAAACCATGCACCAAGATGACTGCCCTACGAGGTAAACCCTTTGAGCGAGCTGTTCGAATGTAGTCCTGCTGAAGTACCTCTAACATAGAAGATCTAGTCATCCTTGCTACGCTGGCAGTCGCAGCTGTCCCCAATGTTACAGCAGGCAGAACTAGGTACTGCCAGCCACCCATTCTTCCAGAGGATGGAAACCAGCCTAAAGAAACGGAAAACACTAGGATTAACATGATGCCCTGCCAGAATGCTGGCATTCCTACCCCTGTTAATGCACCAATCATAGCAATATTGTCAAACCAAGAATTAGGCCTAGCGGCAGAAATGATCCCTACTGGTACACCAATAATAATCGAAATTCCCACAGCAGCTGTAGCTAGTTGAGCTGTTGCTGGCAGACGGTCGAGAATTTCTCTAGTAACCAGTTTCTTCGATCGTAAAGAGCGTCCAAAATCGAAACGAACCGCTCTCTTGAGCCAGTTCCAATACTGAACGGGCAACGAATCATTTAGACCCAATTCCTCCCGTAGAGCCTCTAATTGAGCGGTGGGGGCATGTTCGCCAAGCATTAATAAGGCTGGATCACCAGGGGTTAGGTGCATTAGTAAAAAAACAAAAATAGAAATGCCGAACAAGACCGGTATTAGCATCACCAAACGTCGTAGAATATACCTCCACATAGAAAAAACCACCCTTTTCCTAAAGCTCCCAAACTACGGGAAGGCGAGGTCCTTAAGAACCCCGCCTTTCAGGTTCAAACTTAATTACAGCGTTTTCTTTATTTCTTGTACACCGAAGCCAATTTGTGATGTCCAGCTGGATGTGGAACGAACCCTTCTATATTCTCCTGCATACCGTTTACTTCACTTGTCACAAGTAGGAATGCCCAAGGTGCTTCCTCAATAATAAGTTTCTGAACTTCGGAGTAGATGGCACGCCGTTTCTCCACATCCGTTTCCCTCCGACCAAGGTCTAGCAGTTCATCTACTCGATCATTGGCATAGAACGAACGGTTGCCTGGATCACCTATTTGACTGCTGTGGAACAAGGCGTAGAGACCGTAGTCTGCATCGGCAGTTACAGTGCCCCAGCCGAGGATAAACATGTCGTGTTTACCTGCTGCCGTATCTGCAAGATAAGTCGCCCAAGGAATGATTTGAATGTCCACATCAATGCCTATTTCAGCAAGATTTGCCTGGAATAACTCAGCTACTTCCATGCGGGTAGGATTATCGTTAGTCCAAATCGTTGTCTTGAAACCATCAGGATAGCCTGCCTCAGCTAGTAATGCTTTTGCCTTTTCAATATCAAAATCGTACCCTTCTAAGTCTGGATCAAAACCCCATACTCGTGGTGGCAGAGGACCTGGAATTTGGGCGGCCTGACCAGTGTAAATATAATCGACAGCAGCCTCTACATCAAGGGCATAGTTAATCGCTTGACGTACCAAGACGTTATCAAAAGGAGCCTTCTGCACGTTAAAGCCTACGTACGTAGTAGAAAGGGCCTCGTATTTATCAAGCTTAATTCCTGGAGTGCCAGCTAGCCGCAGCTCGTCCATGGGAGCAACGTTGTACACGATATCGGCTCCACCTGTTTCTAACTCAATGGCCCGTACAGTGTTTTCAGGAATACTCCGGATAATTAAGCGATCTACCTTAGCAGGTTCGCCCCAATAATCCACATTCTTAGATAGTTCTACATGAGAACCGGATACCCAATCTTCAAAAATAAACGGTCCAGTCCCTACAGCCACTGAACTTCCAAAGTTGTCACCAGCCTCTTCTACAGAACGTTGATTGACTATGGCGTTCGAAGGATGGGCCAAGTGAGCCAAAATCGGTGCAAACGGATATTCAAGTTTCAAGCGAACGGTATAATCATCTACCACTTCCACGTCAGTTACTACTTCAATAAGGTATGCCGCTGGAGAAGGCAGTGTCTTGATCCGCTCAAACGAATATGTTACATCGTTTGCAGTGAAAGGATCACCATTATGGAAGGTAACATTTTCCTGAAGCTTAAATTCCCACGTTGTCTCATCAATTTGTTCCCAGGATCTGGCCAAACCAGGAACGATCTCTAGATTAGCATCGTGATTCACTAGAGTTTCGAAGATCTGAACCCTTACACGAGCGGACGGTTGATCATTTTGCCCATGGGGATCTAGTGTAACCGGATCTGCACCTTGGGCTACGGTTAGCGTTACCGGTTGGGCTAAACCCACACTTACTACAGCAGCCAGCAGTACAAAAACAAATGAAAACATCAATAGCGGTTTTCTCAACATTCCCTTTCCTCCTTAGTAGTCATGATAATTCGCAAAACTGAGAGTCCTCCCGGCCCTTCCCTCTCGTCTTGCCTTTCACTACTATTACGTCGGAAAACGTCAAGTTCCTGCTATATGTTGCGGAAAACATACGTAATATTTTCATTAAGTGACATTTTCGTACTGCGCAAGAATCCCTTTTCAGATATGAGAAAGGGACCTTTAGGTCCCTTTCAAGCTGTTTGGTCTTTCTCAGCAGCATGTACTTCTTCACTTTCAATGACATAGATATTTGCATCAAACATCCTATTGGGAACTACGTGAATATTCCCTTGATCGTCCTGAATCTTTGTTTTCTTAATATCCATTCCAACAATACTGCCGTTGACCGCATTAAGGCGTACCATTTTGCCTTCTTTAAACTCTGGCTCAGCTAAGAGAAAAATGCCTGCAAGTAAATCTTGAACCAGACTATTAGCATTGGAAGCGACTCCCATAATGACTAATGCAACACTTCCCGAAAACGCCAAGCTGATTTGGGAGAAACCCAATATTGAGAATACGAAAGAAATCAGAAAGACCCAGCACACGAATTTCACGAAGGTAATGACAAAGCTGATAAGAGTGTGCTCCACTTTCGCTACTTCCAGCATTCGTCCAATCACCCGTTGGAGTAATCGAATTAGCGCTACACCTACTGCTAAAACTATAATCACGGTCGGTATTTTCGGAAGATACTCCATAATATGTGACAGTGTTTCTTTGACTAAATCATCCTGCAACATCCATCACTCCTGTTTCCTTACAATCAAGTAAATACCAACAAGAATAATGGCTACTGGGAACAAATAGCGGACAACTCCAAACTTGGGTGACGCGACAAAAGCAATGAACAGGCCAAATACAGCCAAAATCACCGCGGGATACAGAGGCCACCGTTGACTAACTCCATCGCTGCCTGCAGTGCGGGTGTGAAGCAGATATACTGCATAAAACCCGAAAGCAGTTAAGAGGAAAAACCAACCGGCACCAAAAAAGATTAGGTCAAAACGCTGTTCTATCTCTACAAAAAAGGCTATACTCAACAGCATTACTGCTGGAATAAGAAACCCTACATTACTGTAATGCCTGTTTCCACCACGATAGTAATACACAACGCCAAACCCTACAGCAATAAGGTATAATGCGAAATGCTCCCCTACCCATCCCTGTTGACCTGCAAAAATAAGCAGTCCTAACACAATTAGGAGTATACCAGCAATAGTCCGCTTATCCATCCCATCGCCTCCTTGTTACCTAAAGAACTTTAATTAATAGTTCTCAGCCAACTCCTCATAATAGGCACGAGGATGATCACAAGCGGGGCAAACCTCAGGAGGTTCGATACCCTCATGAATATAGCCGCAGTTACGGCAGTGCCACTTAATAGGAGTGTCTCGTTTGAAGACAGTTTCATTTTGAACACGTTCTAACAATTTTAAGAAACGTTTTTCATGTTCCTCTTCAACCTCAGCAATTTCCTGAAACACATCTGCGATCTCGTCGAATCCTTCTTCTCTCGCGGTTTTCTCAAATTCTCTATACATGGTCGTCCACTCGTAGTTTTCACCAGCTGCAGCGTCCTTAAGATTGTCGGCAGTACTCCCCACAATTCCTAGGAACTTCCCTAACCGTTTCGCATGTTCTTTTTCGTTAAAGGCTGTCTCTTCAAAAAATCCTGCAATCTGTTGAAAACCTTCTTTCTTTGCTGCACTAGCGTAAAAGTCATACTTGTTCCTTGCCTGCGATTCACCAGCAAAGGCTTCCCACAAGTTCTTTTCTGTTTTCGATCCTTTTAGTTTCATCCTAATATGTCCTCCTCACAAATTGATGGTTACCACTTCGTTGAATGCTCCCCCATTTCCTGCCCCTATAGGTTTTAATGCGCAGCGTTGACACTAAGGGTGAAGTAACATAGAGTTTTATTAAAGAGCAATAAGAAACTCAGTGAGGTATATCTATGATTAACATTGTCAATGAATGTAAGAACCCCTATTTTAACTTGGCTTTAGAAGAATATGCCCTCCATTACCTAGACCCATCGGTAGACTATGTGATCATTTGGCAGAATGAGCCATCGGTAATTATTGGGCGGAATCAAAACACTATTGAAGAGATTAATACAGAATACATTAGGAAACATCAGATTAATGTGGTGCGCAGGCTTTCTGGTGGTGGAGCAGTCTACCATGATCTGGGTAACTTGAATTACACCTTAATCGTCCAAAGCGATCAAGACGTTACGACTAGTTTCAGAAAGTTTACTGAACCAGTCATTGAAGCCCTAAGAAGCCTGGGCGTTCCTGCAGAGTTTTCAGGACGTAATGATATTGTAATTGACGGGAAGAAATTCTCAGGAAATGCACAATATTGGTCAAAAGACCGTCTTCTGCATCACGGGACCCTCTTGTTCAACTCTGACTTAGCTGTGGTTCAAGAGGCTCTAAATGTTCAAAACGAAAAACTCCATTCGAAAGGTATTAAGTCTGTCCGAAGCCGAGTCACCAATATTTACCCTTACTTAAAGACACCTCTTTCTATTGAGGAGTTCAAATCCATCTTATTAGAGCATCTACTCCAAGGTGAATTCACTACGAAAAGAGAATATATCCTTAGTGAGAAGGATTTAGCAACAATTGAGAAGCTCATGGACAAGCGTTACTTACGATGGGAATGGAACTACGGTCACTCCCCCGCCTTTGATTTCGAAAAAACCCGTCGATTCCCCGGCGGTCAATTAGGTCTGAAACTCAATGTGAAAGGCGGCATAATTCAAGATATGAGAATTTCTGGGGACTTTTTTGGAAAACGTGATGTAACAGAGTTGGCTGCACTCTTAATTGGAGAGCAGTATCGAGAGGAAACGATTCGGTGTCTCCTGAATGCAGTCGATTTCGAAGAATATTTTACCGCTATCAGTAGGGATAACTTTATAGAATGTCTGTTCTAATACCCTACCCTGTTTATGGAAAGGAGTACCATAATGATGGCTGGGTATGGCAAATGGATAGTCCCATTAATCATCTTAATCTTACTACTTCTACTGCCCCGAGGAACCTATGAAGCCGTAATGAAAACTCAAGAGATTACGGATCATGTAGGTCGTACAGTGTCTGTACCGTCAAGAATTAATAAGGTCTACGGAACGACACAAGAGGCCAGTTTCTTAATTTACGCCATTGAACCGCAAGCCATTATTGGTTGGAATCGGGGGCTCAGTCCTGATCTTGAGTTTTTTATTCAAGACCAATACCACCATTTACCCACTATTGGGACATGGAACGAAGAGTATGAGACGGCGCAAATTTCCACAATCAAGGAAATTCAACCAGATCTTGTAATTCATCTCGCTCCAGCCGATCTGCCGAATATGCTTCTAGTCGAAGAAATCCAGACCGAACTTGAAATTCCCACAATTCTCATAGACAGCAGTCTTCTGTCTCTTCCAGCTGCTTTACGTCTAGTAGGTAATCTTCTTGATAAGGAGATTCGAGGAAATACGTTAGCAGTTTATGCAGAAAACACCCTTCAACGCATTGAGACTTTGGAAAAAAATCTGAGAGCTGTTGAGAAAGCTTCAGTTTATGTAGTATCAGAGACAGACACGGACTACTTGGAAGAGCTTTTGGCATATGCTGGGATCATGGAGCTGCCAAAATTAGATACTCCTCAAAACCCTGACTTTATGTTGGTTATGCCCCATACAATCACTGATCCATACCGAAAAATTACTCATGATCCGCAATTAGCCCATATTGGAGCAATAGCTGATCAGCGGGTATACGAAATCCCCACTCTACCTCTAAACTGGCTTGGTCCAAATTCGCTCTGTCGTTTGTTAGGTGTAGAGTGGCTTATATCGATCGCTTATCCAGCCTATTATTCCGTAGACTTCGCTGAAATATTTGTAGAGTTTATGGATGTTTTCTACGAAAAGAACGTCAGCCCAGAAATGCTTCACTGGATTTTTGAGCGAAGTGGAACGTTTTACTAGTTATGCCAAGAATGGACCTTTGCCTTTCGGGACTCTTAGGTGCATAATGATTCCCGGAGGTGCAGTTATGAAGAAACTAATTTTATTATTATTACTCGTATTGGCCATTAGCGTCCATGTTGGGGCAGCAGAAATTGAGAATACACAGCAGCACACAGTGGTAAAGGGAGACACTCTGTGGTCCCTTTCCTCTAAATACGAAACAACAATTACAGCCTTACTCGCTCTAAACCCAAACATTACCCCTGACAATCTGCAGGTAGGACAAAAGCTAATCGTTCCAGTTGAGCCCATTTACAGCTATCATGTGGTTCAAAATGGTGATAATGTCCATTCCTTGGCCCAACAATACCAGGTACCCCTCGAGGCCCTTATTGAAGCGAATGGCATTAAAAACAATAAAGTGACTGTAGGAGAAATGATTCGTATTCCTATTCACTTACGTGTGACCGAACGGCCAACTCATGTAGTTGAAATTGGGGATACACTCTACAAAATTGCAAAACAGTACGGAGTATCCATCACTGAGCTTGTAAAATGGAATAACATTAATAATATCAACACGATCCTCGCAGGCCAAACACTTATTGTAGGCTAGTTAAAAAGAGGAGCCGCCGCTCCTCTTTTTACATAACTCACGCCATATTTAGGCAGTTCACTACGAACAATCTAACGAACGATTGGAAAGGATGATCAGTATGAAGTCTCGACGCCAAACACTTTTGATTACGGCCATTCTCGTGCTTCTGTTAGTGAATGTTTCACAAGAG
>JAAYRO010000178.1 GCA_012518735.1 Bacillota bacterium | reverse complement strand
TTCTTATGTTCAAGAGCCATAGCCGAGACCTCCGTATTGTTATTAGTTTGGTTACCAATATCATACTAGGTTTCTGGCTGTGGTTCTATTTATTTCTTGCTGTTGCATTTCATTCTACAATGAACCGATGAAAAAGAATTTGTAGTTATTCCCGAACCAGATTGTGAATGTGGACCTGAGCTAGATCCATTGCCCCTCTGCGAAGGTAATCTCAGAAACGCCATCTTATGCGCCGTCGCTCATGAACAAACCGAAATGGCACGAATGCTCAAGATCCTAAGATGTAAACTATGCAAAACCGTGTCTTGGCTGCCTAATACACCAGAAGAGTTTCTCGACCTAGAAGAGCGTATCAACGCCTCCAATCTCATTGAAAAAGATATTGCCGACCTAATCCGAGCTTTGGCTGAAAAAGAAAACGCAATCGCAAACAAAGTACGGGCCGTTATGGGGTCCTAATTCAAGGGCGGAGGAAACCCTCCGCTCTCCCTTTTGGAACACTAAGTATAGGCTAGGAATACTATAAGCACAGCAGTAATTATCTCGAGGGGAGTATGAGTCTATGAATCTCGAAAAGCAGTACCGCCATCGAATCATGGACGCTTCTGCTTCCGAAATTGAATCCATTGCTAAAATGCTTCAGCTGCTTGCTCATAAGCTTGAAATAACAAAGCAGTGGCTGCCGCCTAACCTAGACAGCATACCGCCAGAAAAACAAGTGTTGCTTGCTATTGAACTCCAGAAGACACTCGCAGAAGAGATCCAGGCCCTAACCAAAAAAGAAAGAGCCATTACTAAGCAGCTAGAAATGGTTCAGGACGAACAGAAGCCCTGTCATCACCAATGCAGCTGGTGGCTTATCTGTGATAGTCACAATTATCTCCCATGCCCGTACTTCAAATTCGGTTGTTAAAGGAGGAAAAATTCCGTGAGTGGAACCAACTGCATCTATCCCGCGAACAACCATTTTTTCTATGTCTCTCAAAAACCTCATCCTTCCGAGCCTGATTTGAGCTGCAAAAAATACTCACCCCGTTTGGAAAACCTGATCAAAAATGGTGGCTTTGAAGACTGGGTTTCAGGATGTTTGCCTCTCAGTTGGAAAGGGAGCAACCTTCTCTCTAACAGTTACAGCCATACAGGAATAGCAGCTGTACAGCTTGGACGGTTCATCTGTAGTAATCCTGAGCCGTGTAAGGGTTCAGTTGATCTTGCTCTGCAGCTTCCTGCGTCCCTTTTTCAAGAAGTGGAAGTACTTCCTGGCCATGTCTTCACCCTTAATTTCTATAGTTCACTATGGATCAGAAAAACTACGCTTCGTGATGAACCGCATACTCCACCTCTTGAAAACCCCCCACTGCAGGTAAACCTAACGTGGTTAAATAACCACGGGCAACCATTAGGAATAGGAATCTGCCTGAATATTCCCAGCAATACTCTAGGTCCCCTCTGGTCTTCCTTCCGTGAAGTATCTTCCATAGTGCCGCACAAAGCCGTGAAAGCCCGCTTGTCAATTGCAAAATCCGCAGGTTGGCCCGTCTTGATCGATGATGTAAGTCTCCATGTCAAGAACTAATTCGAAAGCGCCCCTCATTGGCGTCATGGTAAGCAATACCCGACCCCTCCCTATCTATCGATCCATTCAGGAAGATATGGCAAGGATTGTAACATTCTCCCCACGGGACATTAATTGGGGCGAGTTTAGGATTAAGGGATTACTGTTACAGAGCGGAAAATGGGTCAGAAAGAAGCTGCCCTTTCCTAATGCAGTCTACAACTGGCGTTATTCAGACGATAAGTGGATCCTTAAAAAACTCGAACAGATTATGGGGACAGACAAGACATTTAACTCCATCACCCGATTTGACAAATGGAACACCTATCGAATCCTAAAAGATTCCAGCATTGGAACTTATCAACCTTATACTGAACTGTATTCCCCAAACAACTTGCGGGGGATTTTGGAGAAACATCAAGCTTCCATAATCAAGCCTCGGAAAGGACACTTGGGCCAAGACATTCACTTAATCAGAATGACCAAAACCGGTGAATACCAATTGTTTCAGTATAATTCTGTTCCCATTTTCACATCAAAAAGCTGGAGAGGGATTATACGGCATCTTCAGAAACACCTCACAGCAAACGATTATGTAGTACAGCAGTTTGTCCCTTTCACAATGATCAATAAGCGAATATTCGATATCCGCCTTCTTGTACAGAAGAGTTTCCAAGGAACATGGAACGTAACAGCCATGCTCAGCAGAGTGGCCGTACGAGACTACTTTGTCACAAATGTCTGCAGAGCTATCACCTCTGTAGAAGAAGTCCTTGCCCATCAGCATCTAGATCAACAAGAACTGCTCGACCTGTTAACTCAAACAAGTCTGCAGACCGCTCGGCTCCTAGATAAACAGCTGGGCCTCTTAGGCGAGATAAGTGTGGACTATGGCTTAGATGAGCAGAACCATCCATGGATTATTGAAGTAAACGGTATGCCTTCCAAAGAATTATTCATACCCTTACGCGATCGAAAGATAATTAAGAGAGTGTATCAATCTCCCCTGGAATACGCCTATTACCTAGCCACCAAAAAGTGAAAATAGGAATCCTGACCCATTCCACCTATCTTACTACCTCATATAGATGTAAAAAGAGGTCTCAAAAGAGGAGTGCTGCTGCCGTGGGTCTATGTGTAAGAGCCTTAGTCAATCAAGTACTTTGCGAGGAGACTTTCCGCGTCAATAGGCTGGATACAAATATCCCCATTGGAGCCATTGTCGTCCCTCCTGGAAGCACCATGGAAGGACAAACGTACGTTCATGTTCTGGAGTGCGAACCTGTAGTGGATGTGGAGGAGGATCAAATTACCGTCAGAATCGTTGTGATCGTTCAAGAAGAGCTGACAATCACTACCCCTCTCGGTCTAGACTATCCTCTCGAATTTGCTTTCCGAACACAGGAAATCCTGCCATTTTCAGACTGTCATCCAAGTCAACTCAACCTAACAGACGAGGAGCTATTAGAGGAACTGGAGTGCCGGGTCACTCGACTGTCAGGAACCAACGAAATGATCCTGTATCCTTCAAACCCACCCAGCAGCAAGAACGCTTCCTTCGACCAGCTATTGGAACTAGAGATCCATGTAGAGCTGCTGCAGGAAAGTCAGTTAATGATTGCACTCTGCCCTCCTACCAAGATAATCATGAATATCTATGAGACTAATCACGTGGAGTGATTCTTATGAATGACTTAATTATTGGCATCCTCCTTGGACTGCTGGGATTTGGAATAATAAGTGGTCTCCTCGTTACAGCTTTTTACCTGGGAGCACGTCAAAATAGACCCAGTACTAAGAAGAGTGGAGCGCCATCTTCTCCATCTCCGCAGAAAAGAAGAGTTCCTACCAGCGGTACAACAATTCCTAAAGGAGGAATCGCCCAGACTCAGTTTCCTGTCTCGAGCTTTCCAAACGATTCATCGGATCCCGATTAACTGCCTAAGAGATTCTTAGGCAGTTTTCTTGTGAAAACAGGACCCTCTTCTCATTCCAGATTGGTGTATGCCTAATATATATATACCAACCCAGTCCAAGTGGTTGGGCAGCTGAAGAAAGGAGAAATGAAACTATGGGTTTTTGCGAAAAGATTAAGGTCCCGAGGGTGATCTGTGACGAGATCTTCTATATCGAGGATGATGAGTTCGATATTTCAATTGGAGAAATTCGAGTTCCACCAGGCAGTACCATTGCGGGAACTGTAACCGTAACAGTCCTAGAATGCGATCCAAGGATTGACTTCCTCCTCAACAGGATCTTTGCAGATGTTGTGTTTATGGTCCAAAAGGAGCTGACAATTACCACCCCCGAAGAGGAACTAATCCCTCTAGAATTCGGTTTCAGGTTAGAAAGAGCTCTTGAATACCGCAAATGTTTCCCATTAGAACTGGAAGCAATTGATCCTGATTTTCTCGTTGATCTTGAATGTCAGGTGATTTTTGTGGCAGGAACCGATGTTGTTACTCTCACTCCCTCTACTATTGATCCTGAAACAGGCGAGCTTTTGAAAGACGCAACCTTCGATGAAGAACTAACGATTCAGCTTAAGCTGAAATTAGTTCAAGAACGGCAGTTAATCATGGCTCTCTGCGATCCTAGACATGGAGTGAATATTAACGTCACAGCAGAAAATGGCCCAGCAGAGTAAGGCCAAGATAAAGAGAAAGGAGTGAACAGCTTGGCACTAGACTTTGTTCGCCGTCAGAGAATCGATGGCGAAAATGATGTAGATCGCTTTGGAGCTTACTCCATTGAGGTTGATGGTGAAGTCATTGTGGGAGCAACAGGTGAGATCGCTGATGTAAATAATGACGGCTTTCTGGACCTCATAGTAGGTGCAGGATTCGCCGAGAACGGCGAAGATACGGGAAAGGTCTATATCTTCTTCGGTGATGGAACCGGACGTTTCGACGGTTCACCAATCTTGAGTGCAGCAAACGCAGACATTATTATTGAAGGGCTGAATCCAGGAGATTTTTTCGGAGCAGCAGTTGTCCTCACTGATATTAATGGGGATGGGCGCCCAGACCTAGTGATTGGAGCCCCTGGCACGGACTTTGCTGGCACCAATGCAGGAAGTGTGTATGTGTTTCTAAATCAAGGCGGCCCCAACTATTTCCCAACCAGTGCAGGTGGTGCAAATAGGCGCATTGATGGAAATCAGGCCTTTAGCGAGTTTGGAAGCTATGTCGCGACTGCTGATCTTAATGGTGATGGTCGACCTGATCTAGCTGTTGGAGCACCTTTGTTTGATGTTGGCCCAACCCCTGATGCAGGAGCCATCTTTACCTTCTTTAATCTAGGCGCACCCAATTTCTTTGTAAATAGTGCTGCAAGTGCTAACCAAACAATCAGTGGTGCTGTCACAGACGAAGGATTTGGCGTAAACATCCTGCCCGTTGATATTAACAACGACGGTTTCGTAGACCTTGTAGTAGGTTCGCCGCTGCACAGCCCAAGTTTGGCTCTTCTATCTGCGGGAGCAGTCTATGTCTTCCTCAACAACGGTTCCGGAGGGTTCCCCACCAGCATTACCACAGCAAGCCAAACGATTTTAGGATCACAAACGGGAATGCAGTTTGGCGCTTGTATTGATGTTGCTGATTTGGGAGGCGATGGAGATCTAGATTTGATTGCTGGAGCTCCCACCTTCAATCCAAACGGTGCCCCCAATCAGGGAGCATTATTCATCTTCTTTAACAGCGGCAGTGCTTCACCGCCATTCTTTGGAGCCAGCTCAGATCTAGCCGATTGGCGGATCGACGGAGAGAATCCCGATGACTTCTTTGGGCAGAGCTGCCATATTGCAGACATCGATCAAACAAATGGTCCTGATATTCTAGTGGGCGCCACTCGCTTTGATATAGGAGCATCAGAAAACGTTGGGGCAGTATACCTGTTCCTCAACGGTGGTGGCGGCATCTTTCCAAGCAATGCAGCTAATGCATCTCTCAGATTAATTGGGGAAGAAGCTGGCGATCGCTTCGGATCTGGCATTAAAACTGGAGACTTGACAAACGACGGAACACAAGATTTAGTGATTGGAGCTCGGCTTGCCAACTTCGGCGGCGAAGACTCTGGAAGCATTTATGTATTCATTCAGCAAGTTCAACCACCGCTCCGTAGACGACCACCAAGATGCGAAAAGGTTAAGGTAGACCGAGTCATCTGCGATGAAATCTTCTATGTGGAAGATGACGAATTTGATATCCCTATCGGAGAAATACGGGTGCCTACAGGAAGTACTATTGACGGTATTGTCACCGTAACGGTCTTGGAATGTGATCCCCGTGTAGACTTCGAGATAAACCGTCTGTTTGCCGATATAGTCTTCATGGTCCAAAAGGAACTCGTCATCACTACCCCAGATCAAACCCTTATTCCTCTTGAATTCGGGTTCCGTTTGGAGAGAACACTAGAGTTTAGAAAATGCTTCCCATTGGATCTGGAAGCCATTGACCCTGATTTGCTTGTGAATCTGGAGTGTCAAATCATTAGAATAGCAGGGACTGACAATGTGACGCTCAATCCTTCCACGGTAGACCCTGAGACAGGCGAATTCCTCAAAAATGCAACCTTCGACGAAGAACTCACTATTCTAATCAAGATCAAACTAGTTCAAGAAAGACAGCTCATTCTACAGGCCTGCTCCCCTAGACATCAAGTGGACATTGAAGTTGCCAGCGTCAACAATGTGGTTGGCAGTCCTTCGAAATCTTAAGGAAAGGACTGAAACACATGGGTTTTTGTGAGAAGATAAAAACGGACGTAGTGGTCTGTGATGAGATCTTCTACTTCGAGCATGACGAGATCAATGTCCCTCTAGGGTTTGATGCACCAACAGGCAGTGTTCTATCAGGTGTAGTCACAGTCACACTATCCGAATGCGATGTGTTCATTGTTGGAGAGGGAACATTCGTAGCTGATGTACTCTTTATCGTCCAAAAGGAATTGCTCCTTACCACGCCAGATGGTAATGAATTCCCATTAGAGTTTGTAGAACGACTGCGGTTTGTTGAACCATTCCGGAAATGCGATGCAGGTGTCCTAGAACTACTAGAGTTGTTACCAGAACAGCTGCGCTGTCAGATTGTCCGAACTGCAGGAACAGATACCCTTACACTAGATACTGATAACGACACATTTAGTGAAGAACTGACTATTGAACTAAAAGTCAAAGTAACAGCCGAAGTGCAGCAGTTCATCAAGCTGTGTTCGCCTAGGAACACTGTGGACATTGAAGTCGCTCAGCTTCAATAGTAAGATCCTCATTTCTCTAAACCCCGAGGAACAGCTTAAATCCTCGGGGTTGTCTTATCGTTTCATCTGAAAAGGAGAAGTGACATTCATGAATCAGAAAACAACCATCGGTCTCCTCTCCCCATATCTCGCCCCTTTTAATGCCTATGAG
>JAAYRO010000177.1 GCA_012518735.1 Bacillota bacterium | reverse complement strand
GGATTGAGATTGTCTACAGGTACAAGCATTTTCAGACGTAAAGCTTTATGAAAGTCTCCTTCGATTTGGGCTACGGCTTGGACCTTGTCTACCTGTTCTTGAGGTCCTGACACTTGGGCCGCGCCAATATAGGCTCCACTGCCGCTTGTGCTGAGTTCTCCACTGAGGATGGGAACAACTTTTGTTACATCCTTTGTTTCCCATTTGCGGCTGAATGCAAGAGTGTTAATGGCTTCATTGATCTGGGGACCGAACTGTTTTACTACATAGCCGATTCCAAAGAGCTTGAGAATGCTCATGAGATCGAAGCCCATTACTGCTTGAGCCGCAGGAGTTAAGCCAAAAGTTATTACGACTGTCAGGACCAGCGTTAAGGCTAGAGCCTTTTTGTTTAGAGAAACCTCCATTTTATACCCTCCATTTCATTTTCCAATTGCTGAGGTGCATCTGGCGGTGAGCTGCAGTTATAAGCTTTCTGCGAACTGCTTACCAAATTCACGGCATGCCTTAAGGGCATCTTCGTCTGGCATCCACATAGTTCTGTAACCTTCATTTACGACCTCAAAACCAGCTTCCTTTAGATCTGCCGTAAGGAGCTTGACACTTTCTCCACTCCAACCATAGCTTCCAAAGGCGGCCGCTTTCTTGTTCTTAAACTTCATACCCTTTACCATTTCCAAGACCGCACCCATGGCTGACAAATAGCGGTTGTTGATAGTAGATGATCCTGCAAGAATGGCTTTGGACTTAAAGATTTCTGTAACAATATCATTCTTGTCGTCTTTCGCTGCATTACACAGCTTAACTGTGACAGTAGGATCAGCACTTCTTATACCTTCAGCGATGGCTTCGGCCATGCGGCGGGTCGCATTCCACATCGTATCGTAGACTAGAGTGATTTGGTTTTCTTGATAATTATCAGCCCACTCTAAGTACTGGTGAACAATCTGAAGCGGATCTTCTCTCCAGATTGCGCCGTGACTTGTGCAGATAAGGTTAACTGGCAGTTCCATTTCTAGTACTTCGTTAATCTTCCGTTTCACTAAGGCACTGAATGGTGCCAAAATGTTGGCGTAATACTTTATTGCTTCTCCATACAGCTCACATTGGTCTACTTTATCATTGAATAATGATTCAGTGGCGTAGTGCTGACCAAAGGCGTCATTACTAAAGAGGATGTTTTCTCCTGTCATGTATGTAAACATGGTATCGGGCCAATGGAGCATAGGAGCTTCAACGAAAATAAACTTCGATTCACCAAGGTCTAGTGTATCGCCAGTTTTGACTGTAACAAAATTCCAATCTTCGTGGAAATGTCCTTGAATGATCTTTTTGCCGTTGTTTGTACAGTAAATAGGTGTGTTTGGGATTTCCCGCATCAATTCTGGCAGAGCACCACTGTGATCAATTTCGGCGTGATTGACAATGATGTAATCGATCTCGTCTAGGTTGATTTCCCTTTTTAGGTTATTGACAAATTCTTTGTCATACGGCAGCCAAACGGTATCAATCAGAGCTACCTTTTTGTCCCTAACCAAATAGGAGTTGTATGATGAGCCTTTACGTGTGGACAATTCGTCCCCATGAAACTTTGTGAGTTCCCAGTCTACCTTGCCAACCCAAGTTACCTTTTCAGTTATTTTTTTGCTTGTCTGCATGGCAGCGACTCCCTTCATTTGGTTTATTTTGATACTATCAGATAATTGATGACTAGACAACTAACTTTCTACAGATTGACCTGTTTCACATCAACCCAGCGTTTACCCGCTCCGTGTTCTTCCAAACGAAAGAGACTGATTTGGCTGCATTTAAACGCATATTGGGGGTGATAATCCTTGAGTGCTTGTGAATATTCAGCGAATTGGTGGGGACGTAAGCGGGTGGCTAAGGTAATGTGTGGATGGTATGGGCGTTTGTCTTTCG
>JAAYRO010000176.1 GCA_012518735.1 Bacillota bacterium | reverse complement strand
GGATTACTCTGGGATATTCTCTCTGAGTATAATCAAGCACTTGCCTGATATGACTCTCTAGACGGCTCAGCATGGTTGCCCGATCCACATATGGTATGTTATGGAATAACGGGTACAACAAAGAGAGCCGCATGGTTTTTTATTGTAGTCTCGGAATTCCACGTACTCCAGGTAACAAACCTCCAATGTCTTACGGCATCTTGTGCCAAATTACTTCGTACTGTCTGTCCTGGAGGGGAACGTCAATCATGCTCCTCGACTGGGCCTATGCCCTAATGGGACAAATTCAAATATCTAGACTTCTACATTCGCCTAAGCAAGACATTCTCAGCGGATTGAGAACACCTCAACTTCAGGTCCATATTCATACTAGCAGTATTTCGCGGATCCTTGCTTCAACCATTCGCTCAGAAACATGAAATGACCAAAGCCTATGAGCTAACAGAGCATTACTGGTTTAACCTAGCATCACCTTGTGACCTGTAGGTAACAAGGTGGCAATTTGTAAATCCGTTCCAGTGAAATGTGCTCGGGGTAATCATCGGCTACCCCGTGTACCTATTTTCCAAATCTAAACCACCCAAAGTCGAAATTCGATCCAGGTAAAAAGATGAAAGTGACCTTGTTTAATCCTGTTACTCTATCTAATTCGAATTCACGTCCTTCGTATCCACTAGACTGCTCAAACTCGATAATCTGAGTACTCTCCCCTTCATCACTGGCGAATCGCACGTGAATGGTGTTGTGTATAGGCGCTCTGCCGTAAAGCACAAGCTTAGCTGAACCTTCTTCTCCAAAGTCTAGAGCATCAAATTCTAATGAAACATTATTTCCAATACCTTCTACGCTGTTTTCCAGCATCGTATACGTGTCTCCATAAATGTGATCACAGTCTGTGGCCATGTTCTTTTCAAAGGCTCGGCTCTGTCGTTCAAAGGAAAATCCTTTAATGTGAACCTTGTCATGGAGCACAAAGCATATAGAAGTGATTCCCTTGAGTCTCTTTGATAAGCGATAGGTTTCAGCTTGATATACATTCCATATAGACTCTTTTTGGTAAACTACATCGGCCAATAACTCACTACCCTCTTCATCCGGCATCCCCTCCCAGATCTGGAGAGAATAGGGCGCTTCCGACAAAGCGAAAATTGGAATGGTAATCGTATCGGAACCGTAGGGCCCAAAATCTATACCGCGGAATCCTACATGTGTTTCCCCTTCTCTACTTGTGGCTACTCCTTTCTCATTGCCCGCTCCCACATCACCTTTGCTGTAATCATAGAGACTAGCAGATATGAATCCATAAGGGTCTTTATAAGCTGTACCGAGACCGACTACCTTAAATTCCATCTCCGAAATAAGTTTTGTCTTATCAGTACCATTCTTGCTCGTACAGCGAACACGAAATTCTCCATCACCTACAGCAGTTATCTTTGCTTTATGACCTAAGGATTCGATTTTGGCAATATTGGACTGAACTCCTAAATCATTCACTACACTCCATTCCACTTCTTGATAAGAAGTGTCTGCAGGGTGCAATCTTACTTCCACATATTTCTCCTTACAAGACGGATCAAATGTCCGGTCTGGGGGAGAAACAATCTCAATCTTACGTACAGGTATTTCTTCCTCATGTCCCATGACACAGGGCATCTCCTGATTCATTGTAGAAGCAGAAATTCCAACCAAAGACTCACCTTCTGCTGGGAGCGATTCAAATTCTAAGAACTCGCTTCGTAAACCTAAGGAGGACACTTTCATTTGAATCTTGCCAGGGTCGAGAGTTGAGGCAATAATGGCCATTAGTTTCCCGCTAAACAACCTTCTGCTCAACCCTTTATATTGGTCGAAATCTGTACTGTCCCCATTATCCAAACCCACTAATCGGCCAGCTCCTGTAACTTCAACACGAACACGATTATTGGCATTTTCAACTGGATTGCCGTTCTCATCTACCATGGAAATCTCAACAAAGATCAAGTCAGTACCGTTAGCTATAACCGTTTCTCTATCAGCATGCAGGCAGATCTCCTTCGGATCACCGAACGATTTCCGAACATGCGTTGCAATTACTTTACCTGTTTCATCATAAGCAATAGCTTTCAGTTCACCTTCTTCGTAAGGAACCTTCCACCACCCCGCAAGTTCAGCTCCGTGCTTGTGATCAATATCATAGGTTCCTACAGTCTCACCATTTAGCTGCAGTTCGACTCTTGGAGCGTTGGAGCATACTCGAACATCAATGATCTGACCTTCATTAAAGTCCCAATAGGGAAAAACATGAACCATGGGTTTTTCCTTGTAGTCTGTCCATGCTGATTGGTAAATATAGAAGGAGTCTTTTTTAAAGGTCGCTGTATCGATCTGACCAAAATACGAGTTCTTCGTATGATAAGGTGTTGGTTCACCAATATAGTCAAACCCTGTCCAAATGAATTGACCTAGTGAAAAGGGTGCATCTCGATCGGCAGTAATACACGCTTCCGGTGACTCTGCTCCCCAGCTTGTTGAGCTGTTACCAAGGGCAGAACACTGTTCATCGTCATCGGCAAGAATAGACCTTTCATACGGAAAATGATAGATACCCCTGCTCTGGACAACAGACCCTGTCTCACTTCCATAGATTATCCAGTCAGGATGCTCTTTGCGGTGCTTGTGGTAATACCGTTCAGCATAATTGTATCCGACAACTTTGAGGATATCAGCACATTTTTGAGCACCTTCCCATGGCATATAGTTGGATCCAATGGTCACTTTACCATTTTCCCGCGGATCATGTTCTAATACGTAGTTTTTGAGCATTTGAGTAATTTCCTGCCCCCGTTTATCTGCGTGAGTATCATAGATCTCATTACCGATACTCCACATCAATAAGCTGGGATGGTTTCTGTCTCTCCTTACCCAACTACGCACATCTTTATAAGCCCAATCATTGAAAAACCTAGCATAATCATACCTGGTCTTGGGTCTCTCCCACATATCAAATGCTTCCGAAACCACAAGAAACCCCATCTCATCTGCTAAATCCATAAGTTCTACGGCAGGCATATTGTGGGCTGTCCGTATGGCATTGACTCCCATTTCTTTAAGGATTTCAAATCTTCTCCGCAAAGCAGTTTTGTTAAAAGCAGCCCCTAAGGCTCCTAAATCATGATGCTCACAAACCCCGTTAAGCTTGATCTTCTTTCCATTTAGTATAAGGCCTTGCTGGGGATCCATTACAATGTCCCGAAAACCAATGTTCTGGGACAACGATTCAATCTCTACAGCATGACCGTTTGCAATAACGAACAACTGGGTCTGTAATTGATAAAGGTTCGGTTCATCAACGCTCCACAACAGTGGATTATCTACGAATAGGGTCTGTCGATTGATCAAATCTGAAGCATCATCTTGAGAGATCACTCTTTCTGAACTTGCCGCAATGATTTCGTCCCCATACCTAATAGTGTGTTTTAATTCCACATCATCACACAGGCTCAGTTCTGTATCAATCTCAACCTCCCATCTTCCACTTATACGCTTGGTTGTTACATAAACCCCATCTGTCACAATGTGAGTTTTGTTACGCTTCTTAAGCCATACATTTCGGTAAATACCAGCCCCCGAATACCATCGACTGTTAGGGCTCTGGTGCACGACCTTCAGAAGTATTTCGTTTTCTCCTTCTACCAATGCATCGGTTATGTCATGCTCAAAGGAGGAATAGCCATATTTCCATTCCCCCACATACTTTCCATTGACATAGAGGGTTGAATCCATATAAACACCATCGAAATATAGAAGAATCTCATCTGCGTCTCCACTATATATATACTTCTTTCGATACCAGCCTATACTGTTTTCGTAAAGATCTAAGGTATTGTAGATAAGCCAGTCGTGGGGTATATCTACCGCGGTAAACTC
>JAAYRO010000026.1 GCA_012518735.1 Bacillota bacterium | reverse complement strand
TTACCGTGACCGATTCATCTGCTTGATATGTACCAGGTCCTCCTTGAGCATCAAAGTGAATGATTCTCGGCTCAATCTGTACCATGGTGTAGGGCTTTACTTCAACCTCAATAGGAATAGGAGCGCCTTCTGATGAGAAGAAATGGCCTGTATATCTACCCGCTCTGCCCCGTGCCCCATAGAAGACACCTACTTTGATTTCAGCAGTCCTCTCCTTCCCATCAAGAAACGGGACACGATCACCCATACTCGAAAACCCCTGCCAAGCTGAATCATAAGGTGTTTGAACTAAGATATATTCCCTCGGGAAAGTGTTTCCCTCACGATCTTCAAGTGTGGACAAACCATAGAAAAGCGTCTCGCCCTGTTCAGCCTCTCTTGTAACATAAAAACTCCAACTACTCTGAACCGCTCTTTCGCTGTTTGTTCTAGACATCCCATCTACTACTAACTGAATAGGCACATCGCTGATGTAGTATGGTGGTTGAGAGTTTTCAGTTGCTCCAATTAGAGAACTCCCAAGATACAGCACTAAATAGGCCGAAATAATGAGAGCAAACCCAGTTTGAATGATTCTACGTCCCCTCACAATCTGTTCCCCTCCTTTTAGCGAAAGATAACTCCAACAGAGAAGCGATTTTCAGCATCGCGATTTCTGGTCCATCCTAGACTTACGCCCAAAGAATCAGCGGCATACCAAGTCATTCCAAAACTGTTCTCTAAACCCCCATCCTGCCATCGCCCTCGATACCACAAATCCCACGTGGACAAAGAATAGGTAACGGCCCAATCCAGACGAAGGTTCTTTTGAACACTCGGTTCGCTTAAGACAATCTCAATAGGCAGCAGTCGGGCACTAAGATATAGCTGAGGAGTCATCGCCAGGCCATCCTGGACACCTACTAAGATGTCTCCCCCCTCGACCAAGAGTAAGAGAGTCAGTTCCTCATGCAGCCGACACCCCGTCCCCAGTTGATAGCTGGCTTCATGGGGAAATCGAAAGTAACCGTAGATATCGAATGTATTCCCTAATGGCAGCATCCCTTCAAGCAGCCCACTCCAACCGCCACCGCCATACTCCAACGCCAGCCAAAGGTCCATGGTTCTTGGAGGCTCAGGAAGCACCATCAACTCTTTCATCCCCGAAATATTACCCATCGGAAATAGGGGCGCCTCAGATGGAAGCATATCCTCTGGAATTATGGAACAGGTAAGATAAAGCGCGAAATACTGATAACCGCTGCTTCTGCCCTGCCGATAATGGCGAGTAACTACAGCCACCGGAGTTACAATATCTTCTCCCAGCCATACTGTGGTGTGTGCTTCATTTAACGAACCATCTGGTAAAACAGACTGCAAGCCCACTGCTGTTTCTACCCGACCACTAACGGCATCAATGGTCTTGGGATGCAGAAATATTTCCAAACTATCATCTGTCTGCTGAGTCCTTAAAGTGCGATTCAGATAATCGGTGGACAGTCGAATGGTTAGAGGTTTTCCTTCAATTGTCAGAAGCCAAGAATCGTAAACGTTTGCGGCCCCATACTGCAATGCCGTACCTTCTAAACCAATACCGAAGGAAGGACCGGCTAAGAATTGTAGTAAAGCTGGCTCGTAAAACACTTCCCAAACACTCTGAGCCTGGGTTGGTAGAGTCGAGGACAGAGTCAACTCTAGATCCTTTCCAGTCTGTTGATCTAGCTCCACAAAGCGAAACGCATATGCCAACACAGGGAATCCTTTTGGGGGCGAATACTCTTCCCATCCAGGAGCCATCAACTCTTTCCCAATCTGGGTTGTCCAATCATTGGCTTGGGCTTGCCCTGTAACTCCCAACCACCCTCCACCGAGACATGTGATAGAGAGAAACAGACAGCACACGAAACAAGCAGCCTTCTTCATTGGTATCCGTTCACCTCCGTGTTACTGAATGACGGGAGTAACAAAGATCAACAGCTCCTTAGCAGACTCCCTTACCACGTCATTTCTAAACAGCCAGCGAATAATGGGAATATCACCAAGAACAGGTACTTTACGGCTGTAGTCGCCACTTTCCTGGACGGTCATCCCAGCTAAAACAGCTGTTTGACCGCTCTTGAGCCTGATTGTCGTAGAGACAGACGACTGCTTTACCATCAAATCTGGCTTAGAGTCCCTTATAAAATGGCTCATTTCCGGCTCAATAGTCAATACGATTTCATCATCACCTACAATTTGAGGTAATACCCTTAAGTGCATACCTACCTCAATCCGCTCTACCCGTGTAGCAGATTCACTTGACCCTGACACTAAGAGAATCTGACGGTCTCCAATGAATAATTCAGCAGAACTACCGTCACTGACTAACACCCGAGGATCAGCATGAATCTTCGCTTCCTGTTTTTCTTCTAAGAGTTTCAAATTGGTAATTAATCTACCAAAAATCGTCGTGTCAAGAGACAAAAGGTTCTTAGCATATCCAATACTCGCGGTCCAATCTTCGTTAAATTTCTCACCACTGCCAAACGCGAATTCAAAAAGACTCGTACCCAAGTCTTTTAGCCCCTCAGAAGACACCTCTGTCACAATCACCTGGATCTCAACCTGTTTCTGGGGTGTGTCGACCGCTCTTACGAATTCGAGAATTCGTTCCATTTCGGTAGGCGGTGCTGTAATAATGATCAGGCGGCTATCCCGATCGCCTTTCACATAACTACTTAAAAACGCAGGCATTACGTTCATTAACTGTCCAGCCGTAACGTTTGTTAGATGGTAAACCTGTGTATCAACTAACTCTTTAAATGTGTTGCTTCTAGGATCAGGTAAGCCAACTAAATAAAAATCATCAATCTTGCGGTATACGAAACCACCACCAACGAGAATGATCCGGAGTGCTTGTTCTAATGGCACGTCCTGCAAATCAGCAGTCACTACACCGTTCACAGTAGAGTCGGGAATAATGTTGATGTCCGTCTGCAGCGAAATCTCGCTTAGGGCGTCTCGAATACCAGTTTCAAAAAGAAACAAATTGACCAATGGTTGTTCCTCAGCAAACACCGTTACGCTGCCAATAACCAGAAGGACACTCATCACTACTAGAACCAGATTCCTCTTCATGGATACGCCTCCACTTCGATTATTCAAAACAATTTGCCCCTTGCTCCCTAAAAAGAAAATTGGAATTCTCATCCATAGCATTTCCCATATGATGGATCGTATATACCCGATTACGAAATTATTCCTAAGGAATAAAAAAATAGCCCAAAACCCTGAGCTATCTTCAAAAAACTGCACTAATGTGAGCCTTTATTTACAATGTTGCCTAATATTGTTGGGATTTTAGCTATTTATTCCAAAAGAAAAAAGGAGAACCCTCTCCCAAAAAAGAATGGAACTAGAAAGCGACTTTGTCTGTAATTCGATTCTTGGAGGGCTCTAGATGATAACTAAACGGGCATGGACTTATAAAATCTTGTTACTCACTGTATTCCTCTTGTCCATCCAGCCAGAATTTGTTGAATCTGCGAACCTAAATAATGAATTTGAACTGCAGAGTAACGTATCTAGGGAGGGTCAGATGTTGAATCAACCTCGTAAAACCAACACGCCTAAGCGCATTGCTCTTACCTTTGATGATGGACCTGACATGGTAAACACGCCATTACTATTAGATATTCTAAAGGAAGAAGGAGTTCTAGCTACCTTTTTTGTTGTAGGGAATCAAGTAGAAAGATACCCAGAGATGACCCTACGTATCTTCAATGATGGTCATTTTATTGGTAACCACTCATGGACTCACGCCGATCTCAGTAAACTATCTAATGAGGACATTATAGACCTAGAGCTTGCACCTACCTCAAAAGCCATCGAGAGACTTACGGGATATTATCCAAAGGTGATTCGCCCTCCTTATGGTTCATTACGAGAGGATTCTGTAAAGTTCCTCAAAAAAGAAGGCTGGCAGATCGTTAGATGGTCTCTAGATACATTCGACTGGGACAAGACTCGAAATAACCCCGAAGATATTGTTACTAGAATCAATCGTGGGCATCACTCAAACGCTATCATTCTAATGCACTGTAATGGAGGAGAAACAGTAACAGCCCTGCCTAATATTATTCATAATCTACGAGCTCTCGGATATGATTTTGTTACCGTTCCCCGCTTACTAGACTTAGAAGGATAACAGACATCCTAAGTTTCTCTGTCCCCACCAGTATGTGGGGACTTTTTATATTAACTTATGGTAAACTTTGTGATCACTTTGTCAAAGTATAGAGGGATGGGGTTCATTTAAACGAACATTAGATATATTATCCTATTTATTTTTATTAGATGAGTCAGTATATTGATATTGTTTGATTTCCTCAGCACTTCCGGTCTTATATGATCATATAAGAAAATACAATGTAGGAGGTCGAACAAATGAAGGCTTTTGTAATGCGGCGAATTGGTGAAGTAGGGTTTATGGAAAAGGAAAAACCTAAGTGCGGTCCCAATGACGCCATTATTCGTGCAACAAGGGGACTTGTATGTACATCTGATGTACATACTGTTGCAGGTGCTATTGGGGAGCGCACAAATCTTACCCTTGGTCACGAAGCGGTAGGAATTGTTGATACGGTAGGCAGTGAAGTGAAGCTCTTCAAACCTGGAGATCGGGTCTGTGTAGGGGCCATTACTCCCGATTGGGGTTCCTCTGCTGCCCAGCGGGGATTTCCTTCGCAGTCAGGGGAAGCTTTGGGAGGTTGGAAGTATTCGAATGTGAAAGACGGTACTTTTGCCGAATTCTTCCATGTAAATGAGGCAGATGCAAATATGGCCCATATTCCTGATGATATCTCAGATGATGCGGCTGTTTACTGCACAGACATGATGTCTACTGGTTTTGCAGGTTCGGAAAACGCCAACATTCCTTTGGGTGGTACAGTAGCTATTTTTGCTCAAGGCCCAGTTGGCCTCATGTCTACTGCTGCAGCTCGAATGCTGGGGGCAGGCCTTATTATTTCTGTAGAGACAGATCCGAAGCGGCAAAAGCTTTCTAAGTTCTACGGGGCAGATGTTGTTGTTGACTTTGCCAAAGAAGATCCAGTTGAACGTATTCTGGAAATAACAGATGGTGAGGGTGTGGATTCGGCTGTTGAAGCTTTAGGCTTCGACGTTAGTTTCCAGCAGGCTGTCAAAGTAACTAGACCAGGAGGAACTGTATCGAATATTGGATATCACGGTAGTGGAGAATTCGTTCATATTCCTAGAGAAGCCTGGGGCGTGGGTATGGCAAATATATCTATTGTTACTGATTTGTGTCCTGGTGGACGGGTACGAATGGAGAGAATGCTCCGTCTGCTGCAGACAGGCAGAGTGGATCCTACCCACTTAACCACTCACACGTTCTCCTTTGATGAAGTCGATAAGGCGTATCATTTAATGAAGAATAAAGAGGACAACGTGATTAAGCCGTTAATAGTATTTTAGCCAGAGAGCATAACAGTAGGAACCAACTACAATGGCACAGAGGTCTGATTCCGATATATAGTCGGAGTCAGACCTTTTCTTCTCTAACGCGGAGTAGCCTCCATAAACAAGCAACGGCACTCCTTGAACGGAAATCGATCCCCGCGTATGCGGGGGAGCCCATATCGAGATTGTACTAAATGGCAAAGGAGAGGGTCGATCCCCGCGTATGCGGGGGAGCCTAATGGATATTCTGCTCATCCGTCTTGATGAAGGGTCGATCCCCGCGTATGCGGGGGAGCCGCGGAATGGCTGGACATCAATGGCATCAAATGGGGTCGATCCCCGCGTATGCGGGGGGAGCCACAACAGCGGTAACACACATTCCATATACTGAAGGTCGATCCCCGCGTATGCGGGGGAGCCACGTTCTGGAAGAACCGCACAGTAGCAGTACCGGGTCGATCCCCGCGTATGCGGGGGAGCCAAATCCATTTCGGGTCTAGCCACTTTGTTTGGGGGTCGATCCCCGCGTATGCGGGGGAGCCTGACTGTCGGAACTGAGGAAGAACCTTTGGTGGGGTCGATCCCCGCGTATGCGGGGGAGCCTTGCCGGAGAAGCTGGCGAGATAGCAGACTACGGGTCGATCCCCGCGTATGCGGGGGAGCCGTAAACCGGGCTTTGATGTATGTGCCGCCCATGGGTCGATCCCCGCGTATGCGGGGGAGCCTCACCGTATCGCAAACTTCGAGGTAGCCATACGGGTCGATCCCCGCGTATGCGGGGGAGCCAAATCCATTTCGGGTCTAGCCACTTTGTTTGGGGGTCGATCCCCGCGTATGCGGGGGAGCCAGTAAACCATGTGATATACTAGATGTAGATTAAGGTCGATCCCCGCGTATGCGGGGGAGCCGAGACGAGTTAGGCGACTAGATGATATCATTAAGGTCGATCCCCGCGTATGCGGGGGAGCCGGTGCATGTCCACCAGGTCTAGATAAGGCATGGGGTCGATCCCCGCGTATGCGGGGGAGCCCATAAAGCTGTGCAAGACCATTGTCGTAACGTGGGTCGATCCCCGCGTATGCGGGGGAGCCTTACAGATGATGGCTTTGTGACAGGACAAATGGGGTCGATCCCCGCGTATGCGGGGGAGCCGCTTTCGGGGCATGGCGTAAAGAAGGTGAGTG
>JAAYRO010000175.1 GCA_012518735.1 Bacillota bacterium | reverse complement strand
CCCAAAAAACCACCAGAACCGATAGCAATCATGGATTGGATAATATTCCAACCTGCACCATTGCGATCAGCATATGGATCAAGAAAAACTAAGAGCCGAGTAAGCTGATAGGGTTTGATAATCTGAAACCAGCCTTTTACAGAAACAAGAATGGCACCTAATGCAGCTCCTATCAGGCCACAACCTGTAATAGCTAAATACTTGGGGTTTGCTCCAACTACAAACAACATAGTAAAAACCAGACCTATAAAGACTGCAGAAGTACCAATATCTGGTTGAAGAAAAATAAGACCCATAGGCACTGCAGCTAAGAGAAAAGCACGTCCAATTTCTTTCCAACCATGTTTATGGACGGGTTTTTCCAATAGTTTGGCCAAAGCCAGCACAATACCAATTTTAGCTAGTTCGGACGGTTGGAGATTTAAGGGCCCGATTCGAAACCAACGCTGGGAACCAAAGACCGTTTTACCGATCAGCAAAACACTAGCTAGGAGTATTATATTGGCAAAATAGATGAGGTTGGTCCAGCGTTTCCAAGCTCTGTAATCAATACTTATAATTACAATCATTGCTGCAAGACCTAAACCGAATGCTAATAACTGCCTTTGAACATAATGGAAGGGATTTAGGCCGGCTGCGACTAATTGAGAATAAGATGCAGAATAAATAACGACCATACCAATAGCGGTTAAGGCCAGGACTGTAATAATTAGCGGCCAGTCCAAATTGCGCCAATAACGGCGGGGTATCTGCATTGTCTAACCCCCTTTTTTCCTACTATTTCTATTATACATGGTTTTTTATGGACAAACTACCCCGAAAAGGTATTGACCCACATTTATGTCTCTGTTATAATAACATAGCGTGATGAGCCATTAGCTCAGTCGGCAGAGCACCGGACTTTTAATCCGGGTGTCCCGCGTTCGAATCGCGGATGGCTCACCATTTATTATACCTTGTAGTGCAGGCGTGGCGGAATTGGCAGACGCGCTAGACTTAGGATCTAGTGGGCAACCCCCGTGAGAGTTCGACTCTCTCCGCCTGCACCATTTTTTTATGTAAACGAGTAAATGATGTAAACGAGTAAATGATTTAGATCAGTAATACACGAAGTAACGAGTGTATTCTTTTTCCGCGTAGGGAATATGAAAGGGGACGAATAATGAAGACTACTATGGAAAAACTCGAGAAGAGTCGAGTTCGTCTAACAGTAGATATAGACGCAGACACTCTTGAGGAAGCCATTGAGGGTGCTTACCGCCGAGTTGTAAGACAGGTCAATATTCCTGGTTTCCGGAAAGGTAAGGCTCCCCGTAAGATTATTGAAATGAACTATGGAATCGGGGTGTTTCTAGAGGACGCGATCGATATTCTGTTACCCAAAGTCTACCAGCATGCTCTAGAAGAGACAGAAATTCGCCCTGTTGATCAACCTGATTTAGATGTAGAACGTATGGAACCAGGTGAAGGAGCCACCTTTGTATTCGAAGTGGACGTATACCCTGAGATCGAACTAGGTACATACAAAGGGCTGGAAGCCGAAAAAGAGATTGTGGAAATCACCGACGAAGATGTAATGAATATCCTGAAACAGCAACAGGAACGCAGTGCTGAGCTCATCGTTGTGGATAGCCGTGAGGATGTGCAAGAAGGGGATTTCGCGATTATTGACTTTGCAGGCTTTGTTGATGGAGAGCCTTTCAGTGGAGGAGCCGCTGAGGATCATATGCTAGAAATTGGTTCGGGTCAGTTTATCCCAGGCTTTGAAGAACAGCTGATTGGAACTAATGTAGGGGAAACGAAAGATATTGCAGTCACTTTCCCTGAAGATTACCATGCAGAGCATTTAGCTGGGAAAGAGGCCACCTTTAAGGTGACGGTCAAGGAACTGAAAGAGAAACTTTTACCAGAACTCGATGACGAATTTGCTAAGGATATCAGCGACAAAGAGACCTTAGATGAATTAAAAGCTTTGATTCGGAAAAACTTAGAGGACGACGCGACCCGCAGAACAGCTGCAAAGTTGGAGAATATATTATTACAGCAGATCGCTGAATCCAGCCAGGTTGAAATTCCTCAGTCCATGATCGAGCATCAAGCAGAGCATCTCGTGCAGAATTTTTTCCAGAGCATGATGTATCAAGGAATTGACGAGGAACGCTATTTAGAGCTGACGGGCATGACCAAAGAGGAACTGCGTTCAGAGTTTGAACCACAAGCTCTCACCCAGATTACTAATGATCTCATCCTTGCGGCAGTAGCCGAAAAGGAAGGAATTACAATCAGCGATGAAGAACTGTCTAGTAAGATAGATGAGTATGTAGCAGAAAGCTCTTATTCTGAGGAAGAGACTCGAAAATATTGGGAGTCTCAAAAGCACAATCTCAAGATATCTTTGGAGCGGGAAAAGACCATGAATTTTATCGTGGAACAATCTAAAATTACTGAAGTAGCTGCCGGAGAATCGAGTCAAGAGGAAGCTGATGCTGCAGACTAAAGAAAGATGAAAGGCAGGGAGAAGAATGAGTGCTTTAATTCCAATGGTTGTAGAACAAACCAACCGGGGAGAACGGGCTTTTGACATTTACTCCCGTCTCTTGAAAGATAGGATTATCTTTGTGGGTGGTCCCATTAATGATCACATTGCCAACTTGGTGATTGCCCAGTTACTGTTTTTAGAATCTGAAGATCCTGACAAAGACATTCACTTGTATATTAACAGTCCAGGTGGGGTAGTCTATTCGGGATTGGCCATCTACGACACCATGCAGTACATCAAGGCTGATGTGTCCACCATTTGTGTAGGGATGGCTGCCAGCATGGCTGCACTGCTGTTGACTGCTGGGACTAAAGGGAAACGGTATGCATTACCTTATTCCCGAATCATGATTCACCAGCCCTTAGGAGGAGCCCAAGGGCAGGCTAGTCAAATTGAGATTCAGGCTCGGGAGATTCTTCAGCTAAAGAATATTGGCAACGAAATTCTCCAACGACATACTGGGCAGCCCTTAGAGCGTATTGAACAGGATACAGATCGGGATTTCTACATGTCGGCACAAGATGCTGTGGACTATGGATTAATCGATGGAGTCTTGTCTAATACGAGGGATGCTGAGTAGTAGTATAGTGAGGTGATATGATGTTCAAATTTGGCGATGAAAAAGGGCAGCTGAAATGTTCCTTCTGCGGAAAAATGCAGGAACAAGTAAAGAAGCTCATCGCCGGACCAGGGGTCTATATCTGTACCGAGTGTATAGAGCTCTGCAACGAAATCATCCAAGAAGAGTTCACCGAGGAACACGATATCGACTTAGATAATATCCCCAAACCGAAAGAGATTAGGGAAGCCCTTGATCAATATGTTATTGGTCAAGATGAGGCTAAAAAAGCGTTATCTGTGGCAGTCTTTAACCACTATAAAAGGATTAACAGCAACGTCAGGGATGACGATGTAGAACTGCAGAAAAGCAACATTATGATGTTGGGACCTACAGGTAGTGGTAAGACACTTCTAGCTCAGACTTTGGCTCGGATTCTAAATGTTCCCTTTGCCATTGCTGATGCTACAAGTTTGACAGAGGCTGGTTATGTAGGGGAAGATGTGGAAAACATTCTTCTCAAACTTATTCAAGCTGCAGACTATGATGTAGAAAAGGCTGAACGGGGAATTGTCTATATCGATGAGATTGATAAGATTGCCCGAAAATCCGAGAATCCATCTATCACCAGAGATGTATCGGGGGAAGGGGTCCAGCAAGCCCTCCTTAAGATTTTGGAAGGGACAGTGGCGAGTGTGCCACCGCAAGGGGGAAGGAAGCATCCCCATCAAGAGTTTATTCAGATCGATACGACCAACATTTTGTTTATTTGTGGTGGAGCGTTTGATGGTCTAGAGAAGATTATTGAACGCCGAATTGGTCAAAAAACAATTGGGTTTGGCGCTGATATTCGAACTCGAGAAGAAAAGAAGATTGGTGACATACTGCGCCAGATCATGCCAGAGGATCTTTTAAGGTATGGGCTGATCCCAGAGTTTATCGGTCGGGTGCCCGTTATCTGCACATTAGATGCTTTAGATGAAGAAGCGCTGGTAAGTATCTTGACAGAACCGAAAAACGCTTTAGTCAAGCAGTTTCAAAAGCTGTTACAGATGGACGGGGTAGAACTTGAGTTTCAAGATGACGCACTCCGAGAAATTGCCGCTAAGGCATTGGAGCAGAAGACCGGTGCTAGAGGTTTACGCACAATTCTCGAAGGGTTGATGTTGGACATTATGTACAATATTCCCTCTGAAAAGAATGTGAAAAAGTGCGTAGTGACCAAAGCTGCCGTTGAGAAATTGGAGCAGCCTCGCTTACTGCGGGTTGATTCAAAAGAAGAAAGTGCATAAAAAGATAAGGTAGGGGAGGTCCCCTACCTTATTTTTTTGTCCACCCCGGGTATACTAGATTGTGTAATGTGTGCCCTGGGAGGAGTGATGAAATGATGGGAATACTCGGGTTGATCAACCTGTTTTTCGCCATCGTGATTGGGATATACTTTTGGAACCTGCTGCGCCAACAGCAGGGCAATAAGTCAGCAGTTGATCGTGAATCCCGCAAAGAACTTGATAAGCTTCGCAAGCTCAAATCTGTATCACTAACAGAACCCCTATCGGAAACAACTAGACCAAAAGACTTTAGAGAAATCATTGGACAAGATGATGGCCTCAAGTCGCTGCGGGCTGCCCTTTGTGGACCCAATCCTCAGCATGTCATTATCTATGGTCCTCCAGGGATTGGTAAGACTGCTGCTGCTCGGGTTGTTTTGGAGGAAGCGAAGCAGAACTCCTTGTCCCCGTTTCGAGAAGATGCAGTTTTTGTGGAAGTGGATGCCACTACTGCAAGGTTCGATGATCGGGGAATTGCTGATCCACTTCTTGGTTCTGTCCACGACCCCATTTATCAAGGAGCTGGTCCCCTCGGTATTGCTGGAATTCCCCAACCAAAGCCAGGTGCTGTCACAAAAGCCCATGGGGGAGTGCTGTTCATCGATGAGATTGGGGAACTCCATCCTATTCAGCTGAACAAACTGCTGAAAGTGCTGGAAGACCGGAAGGTGTTCTTAGACAGTGCCTATTATTCATCGGAAGATACAAACATACCACCACACATTCACGAGATCTTTCAAAACGGTCTTCCTGCAGACTTTCGCTTAGTAGCAGCCACTACACGGATGCCTCATGAGCTGCCTCCGGCCCTTCGTTCTCGGTGCTTGGAGATCTTTTTTCGCACCTTAACTCCTAACGAGATTAGGATTATAGCTGCTAATGCTGCAGACAAAATCAGATTTCCATTAGAAGACTCTGCATTGGACGAAGTTGCCCGGTATGCCAGTAATGGACGGGATGCTGTGAATATCGTTCAGATTGCAGCTGGGATTGTTCTCTCAGACGGACGCCGCACAATCGAAAAAGTCGATGTAGAATGGGTAGTAAACAGCGGTCAGTACTCACCGCGACCTGATCGCAAGATACCGCCACAGCCTATGGTCGGTGTGGTCAATGGTTTGGCTGTTTACGGTCCAAATATTGGAACTCTAATTGAGGTGGAGGCTACTGCCATGCCAGTAGCTAGAGATATGGGCACAATTCGTGTTACAGGGGTAATGGACGAAGAAGAAATGGGTCGACCAGGTAGGACTCTGCGCCGTCGGTCGCAAGCTCGCAGTTCAGTTGATAATGTCTTAACTGTATTAAAATCCAATCTCGGTTTACGACCACAGGATTACGATATTCATGTGAACTTTCCTGGAGGAATTCCCATTGACGGCCCTTCAGCAGGTCTCAGTATGGTAACGGCTGTTGCTTCTGCCATTTCGAACCAACCGGTAGATAACACAGTGGCTATGACAGGTGAAGTTACCATTCATGGTGTTGTCAAGCCAGTAGGTGGAGTGGTTCCTAAAATTAAAGCCGCTTTGGAAGCTGGTGTAAAGCGAGTGCTCATTCCCGCTGAAAACTGGCAGGAAATCTTTAGTAATCAAGAAGGTATAGAGGTTCAACCTGTTAGACGGGTGGAAGATGTGATTAAGACAGTGTTCTTATATCCCCATGGAGAACAACCTTCTGTAGTCCAGTCTCTAGAGACAACGGGTGTACTGTCAGCCTCTCAGGCCAAGATTACACCGGGAGCAATACCATGATTTTGTAATGTATGATATAATAAAGCCAACACAAAACATGGGGGTGTAGGAAAATGCGTAAAGAAACTATTTCTAAGACATTTCCTCTACTACCTCTCCGTGGGACGCTCGTATTTCCTCATATGGTGACTCCCCTCGAAGTGGGACGTGAACGCTCTATTGAAGCGATTGACAAAGCCATGCAGGGAGATCGGCGTATTGTCTTAGCTGCCCAGCATCAAGCGGCTGTGGAAGAACCTCAGCCTGATGATATTCATAATGTTGGTACCTTGTGTGAGGTGAAACAGATATTAAAAGTGCCTGAAGGCCAAGTGCGTATTTTGGTCGAGGGTCTAGAACGTGTTGTTTTAGAACAACTAGAAGATGCGGAAGGGTATTATGAGACAACAGTAACTACTGTACCTGAAACCATAGGAGAGATAGATTCATTTGAGCTGGAGGCTTTAGTGCGTATCGTACGGGAGCAGTTTGAAGATTACGTACGAATTGGCAAGCGTATTCCAGCCGAGATTTTAGTATCTATCAGAAGCATTGCTGATCCTAGTCGATTGGCAGATACTATTGCTAGCCAAATGAGTATTTCGTTTGAAGAAAAACAGGAAATTTTGGAGCTGTTTCCCGTTGATAAGCGGTTGGAACGGATTCTAGGTCTGCTTTACAGAGAACGGGAAATTATCAGTCTTGAAAAGAGTATTCAGCAGCGAGTACGGAAGCAGATGGAGAAAGCTCAGCGAGAGTACTACCTGCGGGAGCAGATGAAAGCTATTCAGAAAGAACTGGGTGAGAGGGACGAAAGAGGATCAGAAGCTGATGAGTTTAGGGAGAAATTGGAGAAGGCCAAACTGCCCAAGGAGGCTAAGGCCAAAGTACTTCATGAGATTAAACGTCTCGAACAGATGTCTCCCATATCAGCTGAAGCGAACGTTGTTCGCACCTACATTGATTGGATGCTTGCCTTACCTTGGTCTAAGCGGACTAAAGATCGACACGATCTAAATAAGGCTGAGGAGCTCCTTGATGAGGATCATTATGGTCTAGATAAGGTTAAAGAACGGATTTTAGAGTTCTTAGCCGTTCGCCAGCTTTCCAAGAGCTTAAAAGGTCCCATACTGTGTCTGGTGGGACCACCTGGAGTAGGAAAAACCTCTTTGGCCCAATCGGTAGGGAAAGCTTTAAATCGCAACTTTACGAGACTCTCTTTAGGTGGGGTTCGAGATGAAGCAGAGATTCGGGGTCATCGCCGCACCTATATTGGGGCCATGCCAGGTAAAATTATTCAGGCTATGAAAACAGTAGGGTCCCGTAATCCAGTCATTGTCTTGGATGAAGTGGACAAAATGTCCTCTGATTTCCGTGGTGATCCAGCTTCGGCCCTGCTGGAAGTGTTAGATCCAGAACAGAATCATCAATTTGGTGATCACTATATTGAGATTCCTTTTGATTTATCTGAGGTTCTGTTCATCACTACAGCAAACGTATTACATTCCATTCCTGCTCCTTTACGGGATCGGATGGAAATTATTGAGATTCCTGGTTATACAGAAGAAGAAAAACTGGAGATTGCTAAACGCCATCTCTGGCCAAAACAGCTCAAGAATCATGGATTGACTGATGAACAACTGAAGATTTCTGATAACACCATTGCTAAGATCATATCGGAATACACTAGAGAAGCAGGTGTCCGCAGCTTAGAGCGTAATCTAGGTACAATTTGTCGAAAAGCGGCTACAGAAATTGTGAAGGGTTCTGCAACCAGTCTAAGAGTGAATGTGAGCAACTTGGATAAATATCTTGGTGCCCCGCGATATCGCCACACGATGGCTGAAGTAGAAGATAAAGTAGGCGTTGCAACTGGTTTAGCATACACTCAATTTGGAGGAGAGATTCTCTCTATAGAGGTTACTGTCGTTCCAGGTAAGGGCAAGTTGACCCTGACTGGGAAATTAGGTGATGTGATGCGTGAATCGGCTCATGCTGCCTTAAGCTACCTTCGATCTCGGGCTGAAGACCTCAATATCGATGCAGGATTCCATGAAGAATATGACATTCACATCCATGTTCCAGAAGGAGCAATTCCTAAGGATGGGCCATCGGCTGGAATTACCATTGCCACCGCCCTAGCCAGTGCATTGACTAATCGTCCTGTACGGCATGATCTCTGCATGACTGGTGAGATTACCTTACGAGGTCGGGTCCTCCCTATTGGGGGTGTGAAAGAGAAGCTGTTAGCTGCACATCGGGCAGGTATTACCTACGTCTTGCTTCCTAAGGAAAATGAGAAAGATTTAGAAGAGATTCCAGACAATGTTCTACGCAAACTGGAGATAGACTTAGTTGAACACATGGACCAAGTGTTAGAACACGCTCTTTTACCTAGCGAAGAACAATCCAATAAAGATTTAGGCTTTATTCCTCCTGCGGAAGTGTCTCAGGGTGACCAGCCATGGATGGGAGAACAGTAACCATGAAGCTAAATGTACAGGATTCAGAGTTTCTCACAAGTGCAGTTCACGAAAGACAATATCCTACCCACCAGCTGAAAGAAATCGCGCTGGTGGGTCGTTCCAATGTAGGGAAGTCGTCTTTAATCAATACCTTAGTTAATCGGCGGAAGTTTGCTCGTACTTCAAATCAACCAGGGAGAACTCAAACTATCAATTTCTATCGAGTTGATCATATGAGTTTTGTGGATCTCCCTGGCTATGGGTTTGCTAAAGTCCCAGATCGTGTTCGTCAGCAGTGGAGGCCAATGATTGAGAACTATTTGATGAATCGTCCGAATTTGGTAGGGGTCCTTCACTTAGTAGATGTTCGTCATAAACCTACATCAGATGATGAATTGATGGCCGACTGGCTTAGGCAGATGGAAATTCCGTTTGTCGTCGTAGCTACTAAGGCCGATAAGATCAGCAGAGGTAAGTACGATCGCCATCTTAAGGTGATTCGGGATACTTTACATCACGAGCCTGTTCTTTTTTCAGCCCAAACGGGACAAGGTAGAGACAAAATACTGGAACTAATTAGACAATTTCTAGAATGATGGCAGGATAAGCCGTTTCTGTGCCGAAATTTAGAATATTCCACATGTTGGGAAAAGGGGAGCCGTAATGACTAGACATGGAAGCCATGTATCCTATTACATAGGTATTGGCCTCACAGTTGGTGCTGCGGCATGGGGGAGCATTCGGTATGGTGCTGGTATTCCTTGGGAGATGTGGAACGAGATTTTGGTTTTTTTGGCGCTGATTGTCTATTTCCACAGCCGCTCTGTAAATATCAGTAAGCGGATGAATTTCTCCATCGGGGCATCGATTATCTTCCCAGTGATTTATTTATATGGGACTGGGACCGCGATACTGTTAGGGGCGATGGCCGGTATAGTAGATGGTGTGGCTGGCAGAAAATCGTGGGATCGCCTCATATTCAATACTGCCCAACTGTCTTTAGCAGCCCTTGTAGGCGGGGTCGTCTATGAGAATCTAGGGGGGACATTTGGGACCCCTGTATTTCCTCGCGATATTTGGGCGATGGCAGTTTCGGGCATGGCGTTTATTTTGTTCAACATCGGGATGGTAGCGTTGGTTTCAGCCCTATGGTATAAGAGCAGTTGGCTGTCACGGCTGCGAGCTGTGGGACTAGGGGGTCTTGGCAGCAGTATGGCTTCGGGCTACATTGGGGTCATATTTACCATGTTTGCAGCCAGTTATGGTCTGTGGGGTATCCTGCTGTTTGGGATCCTCTTACTAGAGTTGACAGAGCTGCTCCAAGCGGGACTTACTATCAAAGTAGAGCGAGCGCTCCGCAAAGAATTAGAAGAAGAACTTGTTGTGGACTTCAAGACACAGGTCTATAACTTTCGGTATCTCAACGAGTGGCTCGCTGATCCGAAAAAGGAAAAAGTGTCTGCATTATTCCTAGATATTGATGATTTCAAAGTCTTTAACGATATGTATGGGCATGCGGAAGGTGATCGAGTTTTAACTGCCCTTGCCCAGACTATAACTAAATGCGTCCGGTCTGATGACAAGGTCATTCGGTATGGTGGGGAAGAATTCGTAGTGTTATTACCTTGTATGGGTAGGCTGGAAGCTGAGAAGGTGGCCGCTCGGATCCAGCAGAATCTGACCAAACTGCCCTACGCACAGTGGAATCAGCCCATTACCGTTTCTATAGGAATTGCAGCTTATCCTGAAGATGCCAAAGACAAACATCAGCTGCTGTTAATGGCTGATCGTGCCATGTATATGGCTAAGAGTTCTGGCAAGAACTGTTACCATTTGTGGACATCGGAGGTAAGTTCGTAAGACCAGAGTAGAAGGGCCCATTGTGGGTCTTTTTCGACTCAAGGAGGAAGCAGAATGTCAATACAGGTAGATATGGAATCATTGCTTCTAGAGGTTCTCACAGAGACCAGTTCCAGTGCGTCAGAAGGTAAGGTTGCTTCGTATATTCCTGAGCTGAGCAAGGCTGATCCTTCTTTAGCTGGTGTAGCTGTAATGACTCCTGACGGCCTTTTCCAGGCAGGTGACAGCAGTCATCCTTTTACACTGCAGAGTATATCTAAGATAATCACTCTCATGGCAGCTTTGGAACAGCGAGGCGTGGAAGAAGTCTTCGCGCGGGTTGGTTCAGAGCCTACTGGCGATCCTTTTAACAGCATTGTTAAGCTGGAAACAGCTGAGCATAAGCCGTTAAATCCCATGATTAATGCTGGGGCCATTGCTGTTTGTTCACTGATTCCAGGATCTTCTGTAGAAGAACGCTTTTCAATTATCCTTGAGATGCTGGAAGCGATTCTAGGTCGTACTGTCCAAATTGACCAAGCTGTTTATACATCGGAAAAAGAAACAGGGCATCGTAATCGAGCTTTGGCGTATTTTTTGAAGGATACAGGAGTGCTGGAAGGTGATGTAGAAGAAGTACTTGATTTATATTTCCAGCAGTGTTCTATTTTGGTAGATTGTACAGATCTAGCCCGCATCGGTATGTTCTTGGCTGCGAAAGGTATAACATGGAGTGGGCAGCGTCTAGTCTCAGCCAGCATTGTAAGATTGGTCACCACTTTTATGGTTACTTGTGGCATGTATAACGCATCAGGCGAGTTTGCAATTCAAGTGGGTATTCCAGCTAAAAGTGGGGTTTCAGGTGGAATTCTCGGTGCCGTACCGGGCCGTTTTGGAATAGGGACCTTTGGTCCAGCATTAGATCCAAAAGGAAATAGTATTGTAGGCGTTAAAATGTTGCGTGAGCTGTCCCATCGATTGGATTTGAGCATTTTTTAAGGGGAGAGTAGGATGAACAGAGAGCGCGGCAGTTTTTCCACAAGACGATTTCTCGTAGGTAAGGCCGGCCCCTTCCCGCGCTTGGTTTTTCGGGAAGAGGTCATGGGTCAGATTGATCAATTTGCCCGAACCAAACCTAATGGGGAACATGGTGGGTTCTTAATTGGGCGGAAGAGAAATCTCAAAAGTTTAGAAGAATATGAGATTTTGGTGGAGCGATTTGTTCCTATCCCCCAGCGCGATGAAGCTTCACGTCTCGTTATCAGCGCTGAACATTGGGATACAGTATCTCAAGCCTTAGAAAAAGCAGGTGGAAATGAGAAGATCGTAGGCTGGGTCCATACTCATCCTGGGTTTGGTGTGTTCCTCTCTTCATTTGATAAGGACCAGCATGAACGGTTTTTTCCTGAACCATGGCAGGTGGCCTATGTAATCGATACTCACAGTCAAAACCGAGCAGCCTACCATATGGTGAACCACGAGTGGCACCAACTAGAAGGCTATTATATTTTAAGGCAGCTGGCAGAAGATGAAATTGGCGTAACTGGGCTGTCAGATTACAGCTCCATCCGCTGGTCGCGGGTGGCCGTTCTCTTAGTTATTCTAGCTCTTTTAATTAGTGGGGGAGTATATGGATATCACTGGGTGAAAGAGGCTGTTTTCCAACCCTATGCTGCAGAAGTACCTCTTGATGATGTAGAAGAGGCGCCCCCTGTAGTTGTTTCGTCTTCAGTAACGGCTCCAGCCCAGCCTCCCAGTTCAACAACTACTCAACCTGAGCCCCCTGTTATTTATGGTGAGTATGTTGTGAAAAAGGGCGAGAGCCTTTGGACTATCGCTTACAAACTATGGGGCGATTCTAACCTTTATTATGCTTTGGCTGAAGCCAATAATATATCTGAACCGAGCAAAATTCGAGAAGGAATGATTTTACGTGTTCCTCCAAAACCTAAGGAGTAGCAAGTGAGGGAGTGAGCTCTGTGTATCGAGTCTTAATCTTCTTAATCATAGCCGTAATGCTGACACTTGGTTGGGGTGAGACATTGATTTACGAAAGTGATGTACCCACTGACGATTGGGTTTATGAGGAAGCACTTGAAGAGGACGCAATGCTGTTTGTTGTGGGATATACAAAAATAGACTGGGACAAAGGTATTCAGGGATTAGCTCCTCAGGCAGCCCGCAGATTACCTGAGATTGACTTTGAAGAACAGCTTCCTTTGTTAGTCTATCTAGGAGAACGTCCGACAGGCGGATATGGAGTGGAGATTGACTCTGCTGCCGTAAAGGGAGACACTCTTGCAGCCGTTGTCAGCTTCCGAAGCCCTCAACCTAATGAGTTTGTCACTATGGCGTTTACTTATCCATACAGCCTTGTTCTTTTGGAGCGAGCTGAGCTTAAAAATGTGGAAAGAGTTCTCTTTGTGGATCGGGAGGGAACTCTATTGGCAGATTTTCGGAAATAAATTTCTTGAGAAAGTTCAAATTTATTTTGCGAACGGAAGGAATTCTGTCAATTGTGTAGAAATCAATATATAAGCCCAAGGGAAAAATATAAATTTTCGAGGGATATATGTTTATCAAGGCTAATGACAAATTTTGGAAAATGTTGAACGGTGTTAATTCAGACTCGGGTATTCTCCGTAGGAACGATTTAGAGATCATACAGTGGATGTGCCGAGTCCGTCCAGCGATTGGCATAAGAGTGTTGATAAGTGGCTATACCAGTGGAGTAATTAGCAGAGAAGTAGCCGCTTGTATGATTGGGCTCACTGAGGAGCAGTACGAAGTACTGGTTCAGCATTATCAAGCCGGTGATCTGAATCGAATCCCTGGATACCTTAAAAAAGGAGTAGAGCCTCGATTTAGAAGATTACTCACTGGTTTGACGGACCAGCAGATTGAATTGTTAGAATGCCTCATGGTTCAGGACATCTTGTTTCCAGTTAGTCATGTTGGGACTTCTCATCCCTTAATTTCAGATCTAGCTGTATTAGCTGTCCTCAAGCTTGTTAAGACAAGTTGGCATACATCGAGGCTGCTTCGATTTGAGCTGGATTTGCCAATGGCAAGAAATTAGACGGAAGACCCCATAGTGCAGAATGAACTGCATTATGGGGTCCCTTTTATTTACTAGGGCACAAACTCAATTTTATCGCCATGCTTAAGAGGTGTTGTATAGCCTGATTCCTTACCGTTAACAAGAATTCGCCCACCCTTTTCCAGAAAAGCATCGTCTGGCAGATAGTCTCGAAATAGGTCTGTAACGATGAAGTTTTGTTCTCCATGTCCTTCATGGTTATACTGGATTACATCATTTGGACGAATGATGTAGTCAAATGATACCATTTCACCATTAACCCATGGCGAATTTCTCTTGGGAGATAGGGTGATTGGTTCTCCATTTACAGTAATAGTTATGGAATATCCTCCAGTGCTCGGATCTACAACATCTCTAAGGGTAATGGGTTTGTGGTAATAATCAATTTTTATCCCGTCCTGTAAGGGTGTGTGAAGTGAGCTTTCTATGCCATTGATCTTTACCTTGATCGTATGGGAGATAGTTCTGGGCTGCTTGTTTAGGGTAAAGTGGAGCTGTCTTTCTACTGGTATTTCAAGAGAATTCAGCAGCTGGATAACGGTGGTAATAGGTTCGGTGGTTATGATATCCCGATCTTGAATCACATAGTCCCATCCTTTTGTATGCCCATTGACCAATACACGAGGTTCTACAGCCAAGGGACGGCCGTTAAGAGTAAGATGGTATGAGCTTGTCTCTGGTTCCATAAACTCTCCTAAAGTTACCTTAGGAGACTCTCCTGGGACTGGTTCTGTTACTGAGAGAATGGCTCCGTTTTCTAGGGGCGCGCTCAGTTCTGTCGGCACTCCACTGCATAGTATTTGGGCTGGCTGACCAATTGTACCGGGGATGGCAATACATCGTCCATTTAGTTCTACAGTTATACCTGCTCCTGGTCGACCTACTAGGTCGTTAATAGTGAATCCAGCGTTAATGAGGGCGTCATTAATGGTTGAAGAAGCCAGTTTCAAGAACTGTAAAGGACTGCCGTTTACTGTGACATGAATAAGCTCCATAGCAAGTCCATCTAGGTGTGTGCAGCCGATACCGATTGGTGTAATAACTTCAGGTCCTGAAAACTCCGCAGCTCCGACCACAGAGCTAATACTATCCCTTGTCCTGCCTCGAACAACATTTCCCGGCAGCTGTAGAGCTGATGCAATAAAGGAAGCTAATTGGGGAGTAAGACTTCCGCCTCCTACCAGAATGACTCCTTTTGGGGCACCCTCATTTAGGCGGAGTACCTCATGGGCAATCTGGTGAGCTAGTTCTTGAGCTAAAGGGCTGATCACTTCCAAAACTTCTTCGTAAGAGAGGGTAAGGGGATTGCCAAACACATCACGACATTCTATAACACGATTGGGGACCAATTCCCGTTTGACCTCTTCAGCGACACTAAGATCTAAAAGAAAGTGTTCAGCAATGCCTTCTGTGATTTCATCACCGGCAGAGGACACCATACCGTATGCCTTAATGGTTCCTTCGGCTGAAATCGCTATGTCAGAAGTACCTGCACCCACATCGACTAATGCTATATTCAGCATCCGCATAGTGGGTGGAACCACAACATGCATGGCTGCAATAGGTTCTAGTGTAAGAGAAACCATTTTCAGCTCTGCCTCTTCCAGGGCTGTGCCTAGAGAGTCAATTACAACGCGAGGTAAGAAAGTAGCAATGACCTCAACGGAGGCCTCCTGCCCTTGGTGTCCAACGAGTGATCCAATTGGCTCTTTATCTAAATAGTACTGCAGAACGCTGTAGCCAACGCAGATATAGGTGTCCATTGCTCCCTCTTGATCAGTCTGGTCCAATTTTCCCATGGCCTGCATTACTGCATCCAGCTCGAGAGCTTTCACCTGATCTGGGCTCAGCCGTTCTCGGGGGTGACAGATGTAGGTGCTTGCTCCCTTTTGGGTCATTAATGAACGACCTGCAGCAGCTACAGCCACTTCCTTCAGAGTAGTATTAGTTCGCTGCTCTAGCTCGTGTTTGATTTCCCTAATCACTCGAGCTACAGCAGGGATATGGTGAATTTGCCCATCGCGCATAGCTCCAGGTAACTGCTGGAGTAAAGCTGCATGTTCGATGGTGAATCCTTGTTCTGAGGGGGACATTAACAAACCAGCAATTTTTCTTGTACCAATGTCAAGGGCAAAAACCGTTGAATTACTCATAAAACTCACCTCAATATTCAGTTCCACATGAATTGAACGGTTCCTGTTTTTCCCTTCTACTGCAGGATAGTTAAACCTTAAGTAGAAACATATAGCAAAAGATTCGGAGTAAAAAGGAGAGATTGAAAATGGGAAAACTCCCAGAACGACACGAGGTGTCTTCTGATCTTAAGTGGAGACTGGAAGATATTTATGAAACAGATGAGGCTTGGGAACGTGATTTAGAAAGAGCTAAACAAAGTATTGAACCCATTCGAGCCCTTAAAGGGACCTTGACCTCTGGGGAAAATCTGTTAAAAGCTCTGCAGATGCGGGATGAGATTGCCTTATTAATGGACAGGCTCATTAGTTATGCCTATATGCGGAAAGATGAGGATAACGCTAACAGTAAATACCAGGGATATGCTGATCAAGCCCTGAGTGTGAGCGTATCATTAGGGAGTGCGGCAGCCTTTTTCGAGCCAGAAATTTTGGCTTTAGAGGAAGGGGTAGTGAGGGGTTGGATAGACAGTATTCCTGAATTGGAGATCTACCGCCATCACTTAGAGAATATTCTACGGATGAAGGCCCACACTCTCCCTGCTGAGCAGGAAGAACTGCTGGCTGCTGCCGGTGAGATGGCACAGGCAGCTAGTAACATTTTTCGGATGTTCAATAATGCTGATCTGAAATTCCCAGAAGTAGAAAATGCTGCTGGAGAACTTGTAGAATTAACACACGGGAGATATATTCAACTCCTTGAATCAACCAATAGGGATGTTCGGAAAGGTGCCTTTGAAGCTATGTATAACACCTATGGGGCCTGGAAGAATACACTTGGAGCCATGTACACATCGGCTGTGAAGAAGGCGCTTTATTTCTCAAAAGTCCGGAAGTATGAATCATCATTACATGCAGCACTCGATGCAGATAATGTAGGACCTGAAGTCTATCATAATCTGATCGATTCAATTCACGATCATCTGGACTTAATGCATCGCTATGTTGGGCTTCGAAAGAAACTGCTGGGTGTGGATGAACTGCATATGTACGATCTATATGTACCGATGGTACAGGATCAGCATGTTCAGATTCCGCGGAAACAGGCCATAGAAATGGTTCAGGCTGGCCTAAAGCCCTTAGGAAAGCAGTATCTTACCGACTTAAAGAAGAGTTTTAAAGAGGGCTGGATTGATTGGATGGAAAATAGGGGTAAGACAAGTGGTGCTTATTCGTGGGGCACTTACGGTGTTCATCCATATGTTCTGCTCAACCACCAAGATACCTTAGATGATATGTTTACCTTAGCACACGAATTAGGTCATGCTATGCATTCATATTATTCTGATCAGAACCAGGAGTTCATTAACGCAGCGTACACCATCTTCGTAGCTGAAGTAGCATCGACCCTCAATGAGTCACTTGTAATGCACCATTTACTCGAAAAAACAACCGAACCTAAAGAACGGATGTATCTCTTAAATCATCATTTAGAGCAGTTCCGAGGTACGGTGTTTAGGCAGACTATGTTTGCCGAGTTTGAAATGGTGGTCCATAACAAGATTGGTCAGGGCGAACCAGTAACAGCCGATCAATTATCTGAGATCTACTACGAACTAAATAAGAAGTATTTCGGACCAGAAATTATAGTGGATGAGCTTATTGCCATGGAATGGGCCCGCATTCCCCATTTCTATCGACCGTTTTATGTGTATAAATACGCTACAGGGTTCTCAGCTGCTGTTTCCCTATCCCAACAGATTCTCAAGGAAGGAGAACCTGCTGTTAACCGCTATCTCCAATTCCTTGGAAGCGGCGGTTCTGACTATCCCCTTAATCTCTTGAAACGGGCTGGGGTAGATATGAGTAAGCCTGCTCCAATTGTAGAAGCGATGAAAGTGTTTGAACAGCTCTTGGATGAGTTGGAAGAACTGTCAAAAAACGAAATAGAGGCCTAGCCGGTGTTTCCAAGATGGGTCCTTAGGGCCCATCTTTCAAATACTCTCTCCTAATTTTCGCGTCAGTAAATCTATTGTGCTGATAATAATAACTTTGGAAGGAATTTTTACTACCGGTGTGAAATATTACATCAAAAGAGTTTTTAAAGGGTGTTAATATATGGAGTTTGAACGTCAATTAGGAGACCTAACTACAGAAACCCGCAACATGGCAACTTCTAACATTGATACACTCTCTACAGAGGAAATTGTGACTTTGATCTGTCAAGAGGATAAACAGGTCGTTGAAGCTGTTGCCAAAGAGATTCCCCAAATTGTGGCTGCAGCCGATTTGGTGTCAGAAAAACTTAAAGAGGGAGGACGTCTGTTCTACATAGGTTCTGGTACCAGTGGTCGACTGGGAATCCTAGATGCGGCAGAGCTGCTGCCAACATTTGGTGTAGGTGAAGATGTGGTGAAGGCAATTATTGCTGGTGGGACTCAGGCCATGTTTACTCCTGTGGAACAAGCAGAGGACGATTACGACGCAGGCGTGGCAGATCTTTTAGCAGAACACCCTACAGTGAAAGATGTGGTTTTAGGTATTACTGCCAGTGGACGGACACCTTATGTCTTAGGTGCTCTTAAGAAAGCCATTGAAGTTGGAGCCAGCACCATAGGTTTAACATGTAATGCTGATACTGTAATCTCAAAAGTGGCAGATATTACAATTGCACCGGTAGTAGGCCCAGAGGTAGTGACAGGTTCGACCCGCATGAAAGCGGGTACAGCCCAGAAGATGGTATTGAACACACTGAGCACAACTGTCATGATTAAGCTGGGGAAAGTCTACCAAAATCTCATGGTAGATATGATTCCGACTAACGAGAAGCTTATGAAAAGGGCAGAAAGGATCGTAATGGATGCCACTGGCGTTACTTTAGAGGAAACTCAAAAAGTGCTGCATGCAGCCCAATTGAATATTAAGGCAGCCATTGTCATGATCAAGGCTCAGTGTGACTTTCGGTCCGCTTTGGCACTTTTAGAAAAGGCCGATGGTGTAGTAGGGCGGGCACTGCAGATTGGAAAGTAACAGGGAGGGCAGTATGGTGGTTCAGCCAGGTGTAGAGAACTTCGTGAATAACCTCTCATATTATATTGGAACAAGACAAATTGGACTCATAACCAATCCTAGTGCCGTTAATTCAAACTTAGAATCTACCTTAAATCTATTAACACAGACTAATCAGGTAAGGGCTCTATTTGGATTAGAACATGGGATACGAGGTAATGTGCAGGCTGGTGATAAGGTAGAATCGTACACTGATGGGCAGACTGGTCTGCCTGTCTATAGTCTATATGGAACCACACGTGAGCTGACTTTCGAAATGCTCCAAGAGGTAGACTGTCTAGTCTTTGATATTCAAGATGTGGGATGTCGGTATTACACCTACCTTTATTCCCTATTGTATATTTTAAAGGGGGCAAAACCGTTCGGTTTACCTATCTTTGTATTGGATCGTCCCAATCCCCTTGGAGGTCAGATTGTAGGGGGCAATCTTCTGGAAGAAGAGTACATTTCATTTGTAGGCGGTCCAATTCCCATTCGGTATGGACTGACCATTGGTGAATTGGCCCATTACTTTAATGAGGTTTACGGCATCGGCGCCCAATTAACGGTCGTACCCATGGAGGGCTGGCAGCGCAGTTATTTATGGGAACATACCGGCTTAAGCTGGGTCCCTCCTTCACCTAATATTCCTACGGTAGATACGGTTAAGGTGTACCCAGGGATGTGCCTTTTTGAGGGGACCAATGTATCAGAAGGACGCGGTACGACTAGACCCTTTGAGATCATTGGGGCACCTTGGATTGATGGGGAAGAGTTGGGCCGGAAAATGAATGGGAAGAACATACCTGGTGTTACTTTTCGAGCTGCCTACTTTACGCCAATGTTCAGCAAGTACGCAGGAGAGTTGTGTCAAGGAGTCCAAGTGCATATTAGAGATGAGACAGTCTTTGAGCCTATTCAAACGGCACTTCATCTTCTTGAGGTACTTCGAACTGACTACCCTGAATTTTCGTTTGTGGAACCACCACATCGCCGCTATTTCTTTGATCTATTGGCTGGTACTGCCCAACTCCGTACCGTGTTACAAGAAAAGGAGTCAGTAACAGTTATTTTAGAGAAATGGGAAAAGGAAGCAGAGGAGTTTAATGCAGTACGCAGGCAGTATCTCCTATATTAATTCTGCCGTAGAGGAGGATGTTGTATGACTACTAATATGGACAATACTCTGCTCCACTTAAGAAGTGTGTTTCCCACTCTTCGTCCAGCGGAGCAGCGTGTAGCCAGACAGATTCTCAAGAGTCCTGATGAGACAGTTCATTTATCCATTACAGAACTGGCTAAACGCTCACAAGTTAGTGATGCCACTGTAGTGAAGTTCTGCAAACGGCTGGGATACAAAGGATTTCAGGAGTTCAAGATTCTACTTGCCCAGGATGTGGCGGTAAAACCAGAGCCTATTTATGGTGAAGTAGAACCAGATGATGATGTTGTTTCGGTAAAAGAAAAGATATTCCAAGCCAACATTATGGCTTTACAGGATACATGTCAGGTTCTCGACGGAGACCAGCTCCAAAAGGCAGTAGATGCTTTAGGATCGGCTCGGGAGATTCATTTCTATGGTCTAGGAGCATCAGGAATTGTGGCTCTAGATGCAGAACAGAAGTTTTCCCGCATTGGCATGCGGGTGAACGCCTTTATCGATGCCCATATGCAGATTACCCGTGCTGTCCTGCTTCAACCTGGGGATGTGGCTGTAGGTATTTCTTATTCTGGAGAAACTTCTGAGATTGCCCAAGCGCTGCAGGTGGCAAAGAATGCTGGGGCAGTCACTATTGCCATTACCAACTTCTCTGCATCTACTACAGCCAGCTTGGCTCATATAGTACTTCTAACCTCATCGCAGGAAAATATTTTTCGAAGTGGAGCCATTTCCTCCCGGATTGCCCAATTAAGCACCATTGACACTCTCTTTATTGCAGTAGCCTTAGTAGATTATGAACGGTCACACGCGGCCGTGGAGCAGACCCGTGAAATATTAGCCAAGCGTAATTTGGGTCGCTTGTAAGGTATGACTATGTATGTACTTGGTCTAGATTGTGGTGGAACATCAACGCAAGCCTTGTTAGCTGCAGTCACGGGTGAGATTTTAGGACGGGGAACGGGTGGTCCGGCTAATTATACCAGTCATGGAGTGAAGACCGTAGTAGAATCTTCTAAAGAAGCAATCGAAGAGGCCTTATCTCAGGCCCAACTCGATTTAGATACAGTTCAATCCAGCGGTGCAGTACTGGCAGCAGGTGTTTCTGGAGCAAGTAGGCAGCAGGATCAGAACCATATTACTCAAGCCTTTCAAAGTGAAGGTTTTCAAAATATTGTAATCACTCACGATGGTGTCACTGCCCTGTATGGGGCCTTATCGGGGCAGGATGGGGTAGTTGTGATTTCTGGGACTGGATCAATTGCCTTTGGCAAGCACGGCCATGAGACTGCTCGTGTGGGAGGATGGGGATACTTATTGGGAGATGAGGGTAGTGGTTTCAAGATTTCCCTGCAGGCCCTGCAGCACATTATGTGGGGGCACGACGGTCGGGGACCTCAGGACCCAGCTCTAGAAGAAGCCGCGTTGGAATATTTCCAGATATTATCAACAGAAGAGTTCGTTCCTGTACTTTATCGTCTGCCTCTAGATCGGGCTTATATTGGTGGATTTACTAAAGTTATAACTACTTTGGCGGCAGCAGGGAATCAAACCTGTATACGTATTTTACACCACGCCGGTACGGAGCTGGGTCGTTTAGGAAGGGCAGCCATTGAGAGGCTTCACCTTATGGATCAGCCAGGGAGAGTGGGCGCATGTGGTGGTGTGTTTGCTGCTGGTTCCCTTATTATTCAGCCAATGCAGGACATTATCAGCACAGCGGCTCCAGGCCAAATCGTCGTCTTGCCAGACTCTGAACCTGTGGTAGGAGCTGTTCTTATAGGTTGTGAGCATTTAGGACTTAATCTGTTGAAATTAGGAAGGATCTTAGGTGGAAAAGGGGCGGAATATTGAAGAGAAAGGAATTATCGGTAGAGGAAAAGGTTGGGCAGTTAATGATGTTTGGTTTTCCCGGTCAAGAAATTACCGAACATATTGAGAATTTTATTGTAAATCATCATCTAGGCGGGATCATTCACTTTGCTCGCAACATTAAAAGTCCTGAGCAAATTCAAAGCTTAAATCGTGACCTGCAGACCTTAGCAAGCTTAAGGGGGACAGGTCTCTTTATTGCCGTTGACCAAGAGGGAGGGTCTGTAGCCCGTCTAACAACAGGGGTTAGTGTATCACCAGGTAATATGGCGTTAGGGGCAACCCGTTCCCTTAAAAGAACAGAAGACGTAGGTCGCGTTACAGGTGAGGAACTGCGCATATTAGGGTTCAACATCAATTTAGCACCTTGTTTGGATGTGAACAATAATCCTGCTAATCCCGTAATTGGAGTACGTTCCTTTGGCTCCGATCCTCACCTCGCAGCTGAATTAGGCGCGGCCTATATTAAGGGCCTACAAGAACACGTAATTGCTGTGGCAAAACACTTTCCAGGTCATGGTGACACCCATGTTGATTCCCATCTTGGCCTTCCAACCATCAATCACGATTGGGAGCGACTAAACAAGGTAGAATTGGTGCCATTTCGGAAAGCAATTAAAGAGGGAGTGGCTGGTATTTTAGCTGCCCATATTGTCTTTCCTGCCTTTGAATCTGATCCAAATCGCCCCGCTGTTTTATCATACGGTGTGCTAACCGAATTACTCCGCCGCGAGCTGGGCTTTGAAGGATTGATCATGACTGACTGTCTGGAGATGCAGGCTATTACGAATCATTTCTCTATGAGCGAAGCGGCGGTCCTTGCTGTAGAAGCAGGTAGTGATTTAGTACTCGTAAGTCATACTCCATCCCTGCAGTCTGAAGCCTATTGGGCCTTGGTGGAAGCTGTAAGAAGTGGTCGGATCAGTGAAAAACGCATTGATGAGTCTGCTGCTCGCATTCAAGCCGCGAAAGAACGTTTTCAGGTGGGAAAATCGTACCCTGGTACAGTGGGGACAGAAGCTAATCTGGCAGTCATGGAAGCTGCTGCTCAGGACAGTATTACAGTGGTCCAGGATGGGGGTAATCTGCCTCTAACGTCAGAAAAGGTCGCAGTAATTGAAACGAAAACACAAGCTCTAACAGGTGTTGAAGCAGAGATCCAGAGTACCTTCTCTTTAGCTGATGCTTTACGGGATGAAGGACTGATGGTAGATCATTATGAGGTAGGGTTGGAGTGTACGGCAGAGGAAATAAAAAAGTTGGTGAATGCATCCACCAACTATGAAACGGTCATAATGGTAACCCAGGACGCTCACCGCTATCCGACTCAAGCCCGATTAGTGCAGGAACTAAACAAGCAGCCCCTTGGCTTTATCGTCGTTGGGGCCCGCACTCCTTATGAGCTTCAATCATTTCCCAATGTCCAGACCTATACAGCCGCGTACAGCAATCAGCCCTTTGTCTGGAAATGCGCTGCTGCTGTTCTTACTGGTAAACGAAAGGCCACAGGCACCCTGCCTGTTTCCCTTGTCTAGCCCACATCAGGAATGGCGGCCCGAATTCCAATGTTATCTAGAGTGGTCCGCACTTCGTTTGCATCGAACCTGAGGCGCCCTGCTTTCCAGCAGCAGTAAGTAGGTACATTACAGTCAATGGTTGCAAGTTTTTTGTAAAGCATGACTTCTTCTTTGCTGTTGGCCAAGTTAGCGCCTGCTTTACCCTTCAGCTGATGCGCGTTGTCCAGAACGTTTTCTACAGATCCGTATTTTTTCAGCCAGCGTGAAGCAGTTTTTGGTCCTACTAGGGGAACTCCTGGAATGTTGTCGCTAGCATCACCCATGAGAGCCTTTAAATCAGGCACCCGGTGAGGAGGAATGCCAGTTTCGTATTGAATTATTTCCGGTGTAAAAACCTTATTTGCTCGACTATTAGGAGCAATAATTGTCACATTTTCTGCAGCCAACTGGAGGGCATCTCGATCTGTGGTAATAATGTAACAATGGGTATTCTCTGGAACATTACTCGAAATAGTCCCAATCACATCATCTGCTTCATAACCTGGCATTTCTATTAAGGGAATGCTGAGGCTGTGAATCAGTTCCTTAATCAGAGGAATTTGACTCTTAAGATCTTCAGGCATGGGAGGTCTTTGAGCTTTATATTGAGAATATAAAAGGTGCCGAAAGGTTGGCTGTGGACAATCGGAGGCCACAAACAGGAAATCAGGCTGGAATTGCTTAATAAGGGAGCTCACAGTATTGTAAAAGCCTAAGACCGCGTTAATGGCATTGCCGTTCTGTGTGCGAATTGTAGTTGGTAATCCAAAAAAAGCCCGATATGTTAGGGCAAAACAGTCGAGGATGAGGCAGGTTTTAGACAAAGTAACTCTCCTTTTTTATAACATTCACTGTCTATTATAACATAGAACTGTCCATCTGGGGTGAAGGAGTGGTGAGGATGTTGGAATCAGCCATTAGGCAGGCGCTGAAACTTAAGCGTATTGCAGTGGTAGGTTTGAGTAAAGATCCGGCAAAAGCGGCCCACAGTGTTCCACAGTATTTACAGCAGAATGGATACAAGATCTATCCCGTCAATCCCTTTGGAGGAGACATATTGCTTGGCGAACCAGTCTATGATAACATCAAGGATATTAGTGATCCTGTAGACTTAGTCCTAGTCTTTAGGCCATCAAGCGAAGCTTTGGCCGTAGTGGAACAGGCCCTTACGCGTTCAGATGTTAAGGGTGTTTGGCTGCAGGAAGGGATCACAAGTTCTGCCGCAGAGACCTTGTGTCAAGAGAAAGGAATTCTCTTTGTCCAAGATCGCTGTATGTACAAGGAACATGTTAAACTCGTGGATTAGAGGTGAGGCTTTTGGACTATAAGGAGCGGGTAAGTCAGGAGATTCACTCTAATGCTGCATGTATAAAAGGGCTGGCACGGCAGATTGGGGAACATCCTGAGCTTGGATTTGCTGAGTATAAATCATCGGCTCTGTTAGCACAGACCTTGGAGGGGGCAGGGTATGAGATTGAAAAACCCCTTGCTGGTTTAGAAACAGCTTTTCGGGCTACATTAGGAGAAGGAAAGCCTAATATTGCTCTGCTGTGTGAATATGATGCCCTACCAGGCATAGGCCACGGCTGTGGTCACAATTTGATTGGTGCAGCTAGCGTTGGCGCGGCCCTTGGTTTGGCCCGTGTTATATGGGAAATTGGTGGGCAGGTGACAGTTATTGGTGCACCTGGTGAAGAAACTGGTGGAGGTAAGACCATTCTGGTTCAAGAAGGTGTTTTTCAGGGAGTAGATGGGGCCATGATGTTTCATCCTTCCAGTGAGAACCTGCTTATGAGCACTACCAACGCTCTCGATGCTTACGAATTTGTCTTTACTGGCAGAACAGCCCACGCAGCTGGTTCGCCAGAGCAGGGGATTAACGCACTTGATGGAGTCATTCAGCTGTTTAATGGGATTAACGCTCTTCGGGAACATCTCAAAGATACGGTGCGCATCCACGGCATCATTACCGAAGGGGGACAAGCAGCCAATATTGTTCCTGATCGGGCCGTGGCCCAGTTTTATATTAGGGCTCCCCACCGTTCTGAGCTAGATATGGTTACCTCCAAGATCTTTGATGCTGCTCGAGGTGCGGCTTTAATGACAGGCAGTCAGGTTAGTTGGAGGAAATTTGAACACTCTAATGATAACATGATTCCTAATCAGGTTATGGCTTCAGTTTTTGGAGCTAACCTGCGCGCATTAGGAGTGACTGATATAGAGGAGTTTCAGGAGGGAAAAGGTTCTTCTGATATGGGCAATGTTTCCCATGTGGTCCCTGCTATTCACCCCTATCTATCTATAGGTAATGATTTAGTTGGACACACGACAGAGTTTGCAGAGGCAGCCCTTACTGAAGATGCGTTCCAGACTGCATTATTAGCTGCAGAAGCTCTTGCCCATACCGCGATTGATCTTCTAACAGATCCTGCCCTATTAGGGGCAGTCAAAAGTGAGTATGAACGGCTGTGAAGTCCCTTTCAGTCTTTAGTCTCGCCATTAT
>JAAYRO010000174.1 GCA_012518735.1 Bacillota bacterium | reverse complement strand
GTCAAAGCAAGGTACTGTCACACCTCGTGGATAGCGAATAGCTACAGGTGAGTTCTGCTTTAGAGCCCAAGTTAACATGGAACAGAGCTCTCGTCCACTGCTGGGAGACAGAATAGTAAGACCAGGTATATGCCGCAGAAAACTCAAATCAAATACACCATGATGGGTAGGTCCATCGTCTCCAACTACACCCGCTCGGTCCACAGCAATTACAACAGGAAGGCCCTGCAGGCATATATCGTGGATTACCTGATCATACCCGCGCTGCAAAAATGTGGAATACAAAGCCACAACAGGGCGTAATCCCTGCGCGGCCATTCCAGCAGCCATGGTTAGGGCATGCTGCTCAGCAATACCTACATCAAAAAACCGATCAGGAAATACTTCAGCGAACTCCCCAAGACCAGTTCCATCCCGCATGGCAGCTGTAATTGCAACAACATTTGGATTCTTCTGTCCCAATTGAACCAAGGTCTTTCCAAACACTTCACTATAGGAAATACTTTTCGGTTTCCCTAAGCTGACTGGTCCTATGCCATGATACTTTGAAGGATCTTCCTCTGCAGGTGCAAAGCCCTTACCTTTCTGAGTATGTACATGAATAAGCACTGGTCCATGACGATTAATTCCATCACTAATAGCCTTCTTTAGTTGAGGAATGTTGTGTCCATCAAATGGTCCTGAATAGGTAAATCCAAGCTCTTCAAACAACTGTCCTGGCAGCATATTCTTGAGCGCTTCCTTAAGGCTCATGGTTAGTTTTGTCATGGGGCTGCCGATGGCTGGAATTCTGCTCATAAACGCAGTCAATTCTTCCCGAGCTCTATACAATGTAGTATCAAGACGCAGTCTGCTCAAATAATCACTAAGAGCTCCCACGTTATTTGTTATAGACATTTCATTATCGTTTAATATGACAACAATGTCTCTTTTTAGAGAACCAATATGGTTTAGGGCCTCAAAGGCCATTCCGCCTGTAAGAGCTCCATCACCAATTACGGCAACAACGTTATAGTCTTCGCCCTGCAGATCCCGGGCAATAGCCATGCCGGCTGCAGCCGAAATAGATGTAGAGCTGTGTCCCGCTCCGAAATGATCGTGCTCGCTTTCGCACCGTCGAGGAAACCCAGAGACTCCTTCCCACTGCCGAAGAGTATCAAACCGTCTCATGCGACCTGTAAGCAGCTTATGGGGATAACACTGGTGCCCTACGTCCCAGATAATTTTGTCCTCAGGACTATTGAGCACATAATGAAGGGCAATCGTCAATTCTACTACACCGAGATTAGCCCCTAAATGTCCTCCTGTCTGCTCTACCGTGGCAATAATCAACCGCCTAATTTCCTCTGCCAAAACATCAAGCTCAGCAAGGCTCAGCTTTTTTAAGTCCTTAGGAGAGCTGATTTGTTCTAACAAAGTATACAGCATGTATTCTTTACCTCTTTTTATTTTTATTCTTATTCCCAGAATTATCTACGCGGATTCCGATTTTCTCCAGGGAGTACAGAATTCGTCCTGCAACATATAGGATGTCCACCGACCGGGAAATAGCAAACCCCTTTCCCAAAGCCTTACCACCAACTGTAATTGAGGCGATTAAGGCAATCATAATCGTAGTAAATAGAGCTTCATTAATGCCATAGGATGCTGGTTGGATCTGGAAAACAATCGCGGCTCCCACAGCCCCACTTAGTGTTCCAGCAATATCCCCGATCACATCATTAGAAAATGCAGATACCCTATCGGCGTTTCGAACCAACCAGATAGCCTGTCTGGCTCCTGCCACTCGATTAGAGGCCATGGCATGAAACGGAGCTTCATCCCCTGCAGTGGCTGCTACACCGAGGATATCAAAGGAAATACCTATAAGTACAATAAAAAGTAGTAACCCAAAGCTGAGTGTCAAAGGGAATACTGACAACAAGCTGTTACTACCTAAATTGAGAACAACAGATAACACAAATGTAGTTAAGGTTAGAATTAATACTGTCTTCCAGCGTTTCTGCATTCTACCTTCTCTTCCTAAAAAACAACTAAGGCAAATGGCAGTGAATTGAGTAAAGATTGTGGCTTAGGTCCAGCAGGTTTTCCCAAAGAACTTCCAACCCGTCGCCGTGGTTGGCGGTTTCCCCTTTCCGTCCTTTTCGCTTGTCACCAGAGCCGAGGCTGGATTACCACTTAGACCACACCGTAATCCTCAATCCACCATCCCTCGGGAAACAGTCTAGGAGTTTTCCTCAACATCAAGCCTTGTTTTCTAGCCTCTTTTGCAGAGAAGGTTTCAAGTGTTCCTATTCAATCTGATAGGTCACAGCAATCCCTGGCCAAGAGACCACTGCTTTAAGCCACTATCCCCCAACTCCACTCAAGACAGGCTACACTGCACCCAACACCATGTACGAATAAGCTCTGGATTTGTATCGCGTGCAGGTTCAATCCCAAGCCGTAAGGCTGTGTCTCCACAACCCCACGAACTTGGGTCTCCGTGGTGGGTGGGTCCACGCCTACATGCCCTTGTAGATCGCCCACCCACCTTAACCCCCAGCAGCAGCCCTCGACTGGGCGTCGAAAGCCACCACCAGAGACTTCATCGATGTGCCCGCAACGGATTTTTAGGCCCGTTTTAAAAAACAAGGTTGATGACTAGAATACTGCGCCATTCACCTTTAGATTGGTTTCATTATATCACATCAATTTAAATCTGTGCAAGTGAACTTAATGGTCCCTATGGATGATAAACTCAGCCATCTCCCTGAGGGGCCAGGCTGAATCAGAAAAGCCCCTTAATGCTTGATGACACCTGGCCACACAGGCGCTGGCCATTTCTTTCGATTTCTCCAGTCCATAAATTCGAGGATATGTTAGTTTTCCCAATCGTTCATCCACACCTACAGCTTTGCCTAAGCTTGCCGCTTCACCAGTTTCATCTAGAATATCATCAGTAATCTGGAATGCCAAACCAAAGCTATCTGCATACTCTGTTATTTTATTCAATTCGTTAGAAGAAGCCTGCCCCAATATGGCTCCACAGCGCAAAGATGCTCGAAATAGTGCCCCGGTTTTATGGGTATGAATAAATTCTAGTTGATCTGCGTCATTTGAACCTTCACCCATGGACAGAATATCCTCTACTTGACCACCAACCATTCCCTGCGAACCGCTGCTGAAGGCAACTTCGGAAATAATACGTACTGTTATCTCATGGGAAACATTAAATTTCTCAGGCATCCTGGCTAGTTCAGCGAAAGCTTCTGTTAACAAACCGTCGCCAGCTAGAACCGCCACTGATTCCCCATATACCTTATGATTCGTAGGTTTCCCGCGCCGCAGATCGTCATCATCCATACATGGTAAGTCATCATGTACAAGAGAATAAGCGTGGATCATTTCTAAAGCAGCTGCCAATCCATGAGCTTGTTTTGGATCTCCACCAACGGCTTCGCAAGCGGCCATCGCCAAAATCGCTCGTAAGCGTTTCCCACCACCTAAGGTGGAGTACCGCATAGACTCATGGAGAATACTGGGTCGAATACCACTTTTCGGCAGAACTTGATCCAGCACCACCTCGATTTCAGCTTTCTTTTCCTGCATATAATCTATAAGCTTCATCTCAGTCCTTCACCTCAAACGTCTCTAGGGACACATCTTTTTCCTCACCCATGAGGATTTGAACCTTTGCCTCTGCCTCATCTAGTTTCTTATTGCAAATTCGAGCCAATTTCACCCCATCCTCGAATAATTGAAGCGATTCGTCAAGGGGTGTCTCACCACTTTCTAACTGCCTGACTATGTCCTCCAATTTTGACAGGGCCTCCTCGAACTTAAGGTTATCCATCCTCTCCTACCCCCTTTTCCACGGTACACAGTAATTCACCCTTATACAGTCGTACAGAAAGCCTGTCCCCAACATCGACCTGCTCTGCATTACGGACAACCGTCCCTTGAACAGTCTGACAGATTGCATATCCCCGGCTGAGGGTGTGCAGTGGGCTGAGAGTCTCCAATTTGCCACTCAACAAACTGAGTTTAGCCCGTTCAATGGCCCATCGGTGACGACCAATAGTAAACAGCTGGGACCATAGTTCATCCACTCCCAGTCGAAGTTGGCGAATTCTATCATCAGGTCGTTTCATGGCTGTCCGACTCGTAATCTGTCCTACATAACGGCGATGAGCGTCGATCTGTTTCTGTACTACCCTGTACATACGCTGTGTAAGGGCTGTAACATGTTCAACTAAGTCGGCATAAACAGGCACTACAAGCTCAGCAGCTGCTGATGGCGTTGGCGCCCGCACATCAGCCACCAAATCAGCTATGGTAACATCGGTCTCATGCCCCACAGCAGATACCACTGGTACACGAGAGTGGAATATGGCCCGTGCTAGCGTTTCGTCATTAAAAACTGATAGCTCTTCATAAGAGCCTCCACCCCGACCAATAATAATTACATCTACGTTTTCTTGCTGCTGTGCCAAGCTAAGAGCCTTAACTAGGCTGGCAGGTGCCCCCTCTCCCTGTACCAAGGCTGGTACTATAAGAATATCTATACCAGGAAAACGCCGATTAATCACATGAATAATATCTCGAACAGCCGCTCCCGTTGGCGATGTAATTACTCCAACACATCGCGGCAGATAAGGTAGAGGTCGTTTATACTGTGGATCAAACAAGCCTTCATGGGCCAGTTTCTCCTTCAGCCTCTCATATGCCATATGCAGTTCTCCAATTCCCCGGGGAAGGAGCAGTTCTACATATAGTTGATACTCTCCATTCGTTTCGTAAACCCCAACTGACCCTATGGCAATGAGAATATCTCCATCTTGTGGTATAAATGTGAGGCGTTGATTCCGACTGCGAAACATAACAGCCTTGATCTTACTGCGCTCGTCTTTTAGAGTAAAGTACATATGACCAGACGAATGATGCTTAAAGTTAGATACTTCTCCCTCTACTGCAACATTCTGCAGGAAAGGGTTGTCCAAGGCTTGCTTAATGTAAGCAGTTAATTCACTAACACTTACTGGAGCTATGTTAATCATACCCTCCACCTTTCAAAAAAGAAAGCCGGAAACCCGGCCTTCAGCTTTCCGACTATTCTTGGTCAGCCTTCTTGCCCACCAGCAGCTCCACTAGATAACCACCAATAACACCTAACACAACCCAGAGTGCATAACCAGGGGGCACAAAATGACCCACTATGAGACCAAGAACTGCTCCAACAGCAATTTTTATCCACATTGTCCCTTCCTCCTCTCATTACAGCGTATGAAAGGCCAGAAGTGATTAGTACTAATCTAGATGGAAACTTCCATGGGCCAAACCAGCATAGAAGGCAGCTCCATATGCATTGTCTGTACTAAAGGATGGTTCAGCAAAGAATATGTTCCATTCAGGCATTTTTTCAAGTAAATGCTCTCTAATGATGCTGTTTGATGCCACGCCTCCCACAATCAGTAAATCTCGACATTCAGTTTGTTCACCGGCCCACCGAATCCACTTAACTAGACTTCGGCTAATTGCAGTAAAACAACCGCGGGCAATTTCGGACGGTGATGCCGTATCAATGTGCCGCAGTAATGCGGTCATGGGTCCGGAAAAACTAACCTCTCCTTCACGATGAAACGAAGGAACCGTTACTTGGGAGGTAGTCTGTAGTGCTAGTTTTTCTAGATGCTTCCCAGCAGGGAAGGGCAAACCAAGAGCAACACCTATACGGTCCACAAACTGTCCTGCATGAAGATCAGTTGTTCCGCCCAACACCTTGATGGAAAAACGAAATTGCTCGTCACGAAATACACTGCACAGCTCTGTGGTACCACCAGAGAGGTGAATGGCTAAGAAGCGATTCACCACAGGTCCACCAGCCGTCTTAATACCGCTCCATATGTGGTTTTCCTGATGAGTCAATTCGTAATATGGTATGTTTCCCAAATTGGCGAGAGAGAGTGCTAAGCCATAGCCAGGAAGAAACACTGGCATATACGAGTCTGGCTGGGGACGTGGTTTAGCAGACACTCCCACAGCCACAATCTCGTTCCCGTTCGTGAGAAATGGTTGGAGCTGTTTCGTAAGAACGGGTAGATTTCTTATATGCTGAAACACCGCTTCTGACTGACGCAGCCCCCGTTCTCCTTGAGCGACGCTGAGAACCTGTCGTACATCAGCTGCTAGTTCACCCGTATCAGACATGAGACACAGCGATGTGGTGTAATTACTTGTATCGATCCCTAGATAAAATCTCACTGAAAACCACCATCTCGAACCACTGTCCCTAACACACCATTAATAAATCGGGGCGAATTACGGTCCCCAAACTCTTTAGCCAGTTCTACTGCCTCATTTATCGATACTCGAACTGGAATATCATCCATAAATACGATTTCGTATACAGCAAGTCGAAGAATATTTCGATCCACAGTACCAAGGCGACCAATTTCCCAATCCTTCGAAACAGCAGAAATCTGAGCATTGATGGCATTCATCTGTTCCGTCACACCTCTGACAGCTCGATAAACGTACTGTTCATCATCGGGAGCCAGAACTACATCACTTAATCGCTGCTGTAGAGAATCCTCTGTGCTGCTTTTTGCTAAGTCTATCTGAAATAATGTTTGAAACGCGATCTGTCGTGCTAATCGCCTACTCAAGTGGTCTCACCCCAAAAAACGATCTACAATGTCTGATACATCACCTTTTGAATCATACCGATCACCTAGGTAGAACCCGAGGATCACACAAAGGGATACGAAAATACCGCGGATTACCCCATAGCGAATAATAATCCAACCTAGAAGCAATCCAATAATAGTTCCGAATATTTTCCCAAAATGGGATCCGAGGATCTCCCACAGTTTGTTAGTCATACTAACACCCCTCAGTCAGCTACACGAGACGAGCTTTCGCTTCACTGATAATACCGCGCACAAACACCTGTACCTCCGCTACAGAAATCCCTACTGTACTGTCAAGGTAATCCTTCACCGTCTTCTGAAGTTCCTCTGACAGCTGCGGAATGTGGTGACCAGGAAGGACCTGAATATCTAAGCGAACACGTAATGACTCTGAATCTGTAACTGTAACTGATACATCATTCACTCCAGGAATTTCCCGTGCAGCTTGGGCAACTAAACCCTGTATACTGTTTATGCTGATACGTACCTCTCCTAGTTCACCCTGATAAACTACGGACTTTTGGGTTTCCTGCCTTGTAGCCATAATCGTTAAGTAGATAGCCATCAACAGGATGAGAAGCACTACAATACCGCCATCGAGTGCGGCTCCGGGAGACTGGAGCCATGCAATTACTGCAGAACTCCCTCCAATTGTCCAAGCAATCGAACCTGCGAAAACCACTAGAATAACAACTGTCAAGCCTAGAAAAACTCGATCTAGAGTAGTCATGGTTACTTCACCCGAGCTGGCGGCTGCTGCGGCTCCTCAACCTTTTTTTCTTGAGGGAAGTGAACGCCTAGAACATGAATGTTGACTTCAAGAACTTCAAGACCTGTCATTACTTCAATTGTTCGTTTTACATTATCCTGAATGGAGTGGGATACTTCAGGAATACTGTACCCGTACTCAATAATGACGAACAAGTCAACTGCACACTGCTGTTCTCCAACTTCAACTTTTACACCTTTCGATAGATTACGATGACCCAGCATCTCAGCAATACCGCCTGCTATGCCACCACTCATGCCAGCCACACCAGATACTTCCGTAGCGGCTAATCCTGCAATAATACCTACAACCTCATTAGCAATCTTTAGTTCACCTAACTCATTGCGCTTTTCTCTTTCAACCATAGTGAAGCACCTCCTCATGAGAACATTATACCAAACTAAACCTCTGACGACAATTTTGACCTTACTAACCAATCTTCAACAAAACTCGTAGTGAAATTTCCCTTTCGATACTGCTCGTGATTTAGGATTTCCCTATGAAAGGGGATCGATGTCTCAATTCCCTCCACCACTAGTTCCCGTAAAGCTCTAGACATACGTTCGATAGCTTCTTCCCTATCAGTTCCCCACACCACTAACTTTCCAAACATTGAATCATAATATGGGGGAATTACATATCCTGCATAAACATGGCTGTCCCATCGAACGCCATGTCCTCCTGGAACGTGCAGTCTCCAGATCTTCCCAGGGGACGGTTTGGAACCTTCCCGGACAGCTTCTGCGTTGATTCGACACTCAATGGCATGGCCATAGGGAATAATACCTTCTTGTGTATAACCCAGCGCATCACCACTGGCTATTCGTATCTGCTCTTTGATCAAATCTATTCCATAAACCATTTCTGTAATGGGATGCTCCACTTGAATACGGGTGTTCATCTCCATAAAATAGAAATTACCAGATGAGTCCAACAAAAACTCCATGGTCCCAGCGCTGCGATATTGAACTGCTTGGGCGCCTCGCACTGCTGCCCTACCCATCTTTGCACGCAGCTCATCATTTACTACTGGTGAAGGACACTCCTCTATAAGCTTTTGATGACGTCTCTGTAGTGAGCATTCCCGCTCTCCTAAGTGTACCACATTGCCATAATTATCGCCTAATAATTGAACTTCAATATGGCGGGGAGATTCTATATACTTTTCCAAGTAGATCGAGTCATTGTTGAACGCAGCAGCCGCTTCAGTTTTTGCAGTTCTATATGCACTCAACAGCTCTTCTCGGTTGGGGGCTAAACGTATACCTTTCCCTCCACCACCAGCCACTGCCTTAACAATCACAGGGTATCCTATTTCTTCTGCTGTTTGAACTAGAGTCGTTTCATCTAAAACCGGTCCATCACTTCCAGGAATAACCGATACACCAGCTGCTGCCATAATGATCTTTGCTGCAGCCTTATCACCCATCAGTTCAATCTGCTCCGGTGTTGGCCCGATAAAAAGCAGATTGTGTGCCTCGCACATTTCAGCAAACATGGACCGTTCACTTAAATACCCATACCCAGGATGAATGGCATCAGCACCATGAAGCAGGGCAGCCGACAGCACATTTTGGATAGACAAATAGCTTAGATTGGACGGTGAAGGCCCTACACAGACTGCCTTGTCAGCATATTTTACGTGCAGCGAATTTTTGTCTGCCTCTGAATAAACGGCTATTGTTTCAATGTTTAGTTCATGACACGCCCGAATAATTCGGAGAGCAATTTCTCCCCTATCTGCAATTAAAATTCTTCTTACCACAGCTCTTTCCCCCTACACACATTCAATGACAAGTAGGGGCTGTCCATACTCTACCGGCTCTCCATTCTCTACAAGAAAACGAATCACCTTACCATTGTATTCTGACTCAATTTCGTTCATCATTTTCATTGCTTCAATAATAAACAGCACTTGACCCTCTTCAATTCTGTCCCCTACTTGAATATAAGGGGACCCATCTGGGGCTGGTGCTCTATAAAATGTTCCCACCATGGGGGAATGAATTTCAATACAGTTAGGCTCCAATTCCTCAATAAGTGGTACAGGTTGATTTTCCATTTCCACAATTTGAGCAGAATTGGTATGGGCCTTCTTAACCCTAATTCGAAATCCTTCCTTTTCTATTTCAAGCTCCGTAATGCTTGTAGAGTCTACAGTCTTAATCAGGTCGTTGATCTGCCTAAACTCCATACACTACCTCCATTGTGATTTTGCATTACCTTCGACAGAGAGTCTAGATTATCCTGTACCATGGTCTCTACTTTTCCTCCAAAGTCTAGTTTCATGCATGAATAAGCAGCCCAAGGCAGCACCCTGGGCTCTAATGGTAGACTGTTTAGACTCTTAAAGGTTCATCCACAATTGTAATTCTATCTAGTTTGACACCTGTCAATCGATGAATGAGTTCACCAATGCTGGCTGCTTCCTCCCGGGTTAAGCTAGCTGGAACTACAACTGTAATCGTTTCACTATTGATTATTACAACACCGTCTAGATATCCTTTCGCTTTCAGAAGGTTCTCTATCTCCGTTTCTCGGGTCATTGTTTCTATTAAGGTCTGTAATTCCCGCTGAGCAGTAATTCGATTCTCTGCATCAGAACTTGGATCATAAGCCATACTCTCAAGCAGCTCCATTTGACGGCTCCGTACTCGCTCCCGCTCTAAACGATACTCCGAAAACTTAGTGGGAACAGCCCGTACTGTTATATGCTCTGCAAGTTCTATAAACTCAGGCGGTTCACCTCCACTCGAATCGGTGAACACAGCCATGTTCGGTTCTTCTAAGGGTGGATCCCCAGTGACCTCCTCTATATCAACGACATCATCTGCATAAAAAACATAAACCAGGGCTAATACTACCATTGCTACAATGAGCAGATTCCAAAGCACTTTTTTCCCCTGAAACACATAGAATCTAGCCATTTCGCCACTCCCCTCTTTAATCCCTCGACAAAACCTCAATACGGTACATTGGGATCTGAAACACGGTTTGAACTGCACGGGCAATTCGCAGACGAACCTCAGCATCATAAGCTCCTTCTACAAAAACTACAATGCCTCGTACCATAGGCTCTTGTTCTTCTAGAATAAGAGGGCTCTCCCTCTTCCCTCCGTCCATTCGCAGAATAGTAGGTGTTGACGTTCTTCTAGTCTCTTCCATACCCTCTGATGTAACTCGATGGTCTTCTGTCTCACTATTAGCAACAATCAGTCTCGGGCCCCGTTCTAGAGTAAGAAAAACCTCCACCTTCTTTCCCCCTACCACTTCACTTAAAATGTTCCCTAATCGTCTCTCCAGACGCTCCGAATATAACTGCCGATTCCATCCATCTCCTGCAGATTCTTGGGTACTAGGTTCTTCAAACAAAATCTGAGGTGAATACTGAGGCCGAACAAGCAGTAAGCCAATTCCCACTAAAGCCACAAGACCTATCCAGCTGACAATCTTCTTCTGTCTCTCTGTTAGTCTATCTAGTACATTAGCCATGGCTCCCTCCTAATCACAGTAATCGTCTCTTCATCCATATTTAGATAATGAGCAACAACTCGCTTCACTTTTTCTAGAATGGCCCCATCAGGAGAATCTACACTGACAACAACCTCCACTAACTCACTGCCTGTTTTTTTCAATTGAACTTCAACCTGCTCTACATCGTACATTCCAAGGACAATGGCTTCCACTTGATGAACTAGTGATTGATCTAGTGAACGAAAAACCGGTTCAGAACCCTTTGTCTCAAGACGAGAAGCGATCCCCTGCCAAGCTTCATTTGATCCCCTTTCTATTTCTGCTTCCCAATCCCCCAAATCCCAATTCAAGTAAACAACTGTCAAGAGGGGCTGGAGTACAGCAGTCATTAGCACAAGACCTAGGACCAGTTTTGCAAATTTCCGCAGCTCATTGTCGGGCAAAATCGTTTCAAGTACTCCCAAGACGATAACCAGTGCGGTGATTGTCTTCAACCACTCTTTCCAAGCCGACAATACTATTCACCTCATCACTACTGCTAAATTACCCATACTCACTAAAATCGTTATTGCCATAAAAAACATAAGTGCCACTGTAGCAAGGGCTACTAAGACAAGAGTCAAAGAACCTTCAAGACCAGTAAGGGCGTTGACCAACCGTTTATCACAAATAGGTTCAATAAGTGCCCCTACCAGTTTATAGACCAAGACAATCGCCCAGACCTTCACAATGGGCATAGCAACAAAAAAGAAAATCATCACTAAACCAAATACACCCACTGAGTTTTTGATCAATAGCGAACCACCAATAACCACTTCTGCAGCATCGGCAAACATGCTTCCCACCACTGGAACAAATGTCTTGGCAAAAAACTTTGCTGCTCGAAGCGTAATCCCGTCAGCAATGGGCGCTATGGCTCCCCGTACCACCATCACACCCAAAAACACAATAAATAAGACCCCTAGTGAAGTAACAGTGATCTGTCTAAATAATCCTGCTAAACGGGACATGGGAAATTCTACAGAAAAGTTGGAAATGATTCCTAATACGGCACTTGTAAAGATTAGTGGAAACAGGAAGTATCGCACGACCCAAGCAATGGTTCCAATAACACTAATTAATATAGGATGGAAGATGGCTGCTGAAGTAACCCCACCTACGGCAGCCAACAACGCAGACATTAAGGGTAAAAGGGAGTACATAAAGGACACCATGTTATCAATTGTTTCTTGAGCCAGGGACAGGGCTGTACGAAAACTTTGTAGACCTATAAAAATCAACACTAAGAAACATATACCAAACGCCAAATCCACTACAGTCTTCTCACCAAAAGACATTCCTAAGCGGTGAAGGAGAGCAGAAAGGACAGCCACTAAAACCAGCTGACGCAGGAGATGCGAGCTAACATAAACTTCCCGCAGTAGACTGCGTACTAGCAACTTTAGTAATTCTCCACCACCAGGATATGACGAATTTCCAGTAATAATCGCGCTAAAATCCAAAGAAGGCACAAACTCTCCATACTCAGAGTCGAGCAGGTCTATGTAGCGCAGAACCTGATCTAGTTCAAGCTCCTCTAGTTGAGCATAAATTGACTCATGCAGAGGTGAATCAAAGGAAGCGCAGACGATAGAATTTCCTGTACTCACAAGGTGAATTAGGAAAACGGAGATGACCAGTACTTTCAAACGCATCTAGTTCACCTACTATTGATTAAGGATACCTAACAGCGCATACAATACAGCTTGCACTATAGGAAGTGCCACGAACAAAATGACCACCTTTCCAGCTAAAGCCACAACAGAAGCAATTGATTCTTCGCCCGCTTCATTACAGATCTGCACCCCGAAAGAAGTTACATAAGCGATGCCGATTGTTTTTAGAACTGGTGTGAGGTAAACTGAACTCACATTAGCCTCGCGAGCCAATCCTGCCATAACACTTACAGCCTCACCTAAGCGAGGCAGCAATCCTAGAAGAACGGTTACGACAAATCCAACGGCAATCAAAACAGCCCATTCGGGATAGTCTTCTCGCATCCGAGCTTGAAACACTGTGAGTACTATGGCTGCACCCATGATTAGAGGTATCCAAAGCATTGTCTGTCACCATCTAAAAACGGCTTCTACATTTTCGAAAAGCTGAGCAACCATTTGTACCAGCCAGAGTAAAACGATGATTACACCAGCCAGACTTAACATTTGAGCCTGTTCTTTACGGTCCGCCTGTACGAGAAAGATATTCAGCACAGCCACCAATATCCCTAATCCCGCAATGCGATAAATTGGGGTTAAATCGGTCAAATCGGTCCCTCCTCTAATCAGAACAGGAGTAATGCAATGAGTGTACCTGCACAAAACCCAAGGTACTGCCACATTCGTGCATTTTTCCTGTGCTCTGCTTCTGCAGTTTCAGACGCCTGAGTAAGGCGGACACGAAGTAGGTTCAAATGCTTCTTTTGATCATCAGCATCACTAACGCCAAGAACGTCACCGAAAGTTATCAGATCTTCTAAAACAGCTATGGGAAGACCGTTTTCCTCCAACACGTATACTCCGAATAACCAAGCGTCCTGCATAGCCAAGTCTGGTTCGACTTCTAAACGGTGTGAAACAGTTTGTAGGAAAACCGAAACCGGTCCTTGCAATTGTCTGGCAATTCTTTCGAATGCCTCAGGAAGGGAGGTTCGTGAATAACCTATCTCTGTTTCTAGCATTTGAACAAAGGTCAGCAGTGCCTTAATGTTTTGGACTCGATCAGAGTAGCTTTTGGCTACAATAAGGCCTATGAACCCACAGGAGAAAACAATCAGCAGAGCGCCTCCCACTCGCATACAATCACCCCTGTCCCAACATTCTATGTTTCAGATTAGACCCTTAGAACAGATTCGATCGTTCCTGGACCTAAACGTCGAGAAAGGATTACGATTACTTCGAAGACTTTAAGACTGTCCACTGCCCATGATTTGGCTTTTATTTGAGCAAGAGAACTTCCGTGGCAGGTGGCAAACACCTTTACACCACACCGAGCCAGTTCGGCTAAGGATAGGGCATCATTAGGATGACCAATCTCGTCTGTCACAACCACCTCAGGTCCGAGAGCCCGAACCGCATGGCTGATCCCAACAGCTTTCGGGTATCCGTCTAAAATATCAGTTTGTTTTCCTACATCAAGCTGAGGAATACCTTCACAGCAGGAGCCAATCTCGGATCGCTCGTCAACCACCACCACCTGGAAGCCTAAATTAGCAACTTGGCGAGTAATATCTCGAAGTAATGTGGTCTTACCACATCCCGGAGGCGATACGATTAAAGTGGAATACACTTCCCTTTGATGAAGAGCAGCAATATGCGGAAGCACCGCATCTGCTGCACCGATTATTTCTTTGGCCATTCGAAAATTTAAGGATGAAATGTATTTAACAGTTTTAAGTTTTCCATTTTCTAGAACTGCCCGTCCACCAATGCCAACCCGGTGTCCTCCAGGTAAAGTTAAATAGCCACTCCGTATCTCATCTTCAAAAGCATACCATGAATTTCTCGTAATAATCTGCACCGTACGCTGTATATCATCTTGGGTCACATAATACCCTTGTTCTGCTTGGCAAGGTTGTCCTATAGCGTTTAAGAATATAAAGCCTTCTTGGTGCTTAACCATTAACGGTCGTGCTAATCGCAAGCGAATTTCCTCCAATTCCAAGCCTAAATTCCCGTTTTGAATTAATGTACGTAAATTAGGAGCTAGGAAACGATGCACAACCACACCTCCAATATTTTCTCTTTAATTAAATGTATGCCTAAGAGGGACAAGGAATGACAAAAAAATTGGCTGCTCAAATGAGCAGCCAATCCTGTTCAAAAACCATCCTTAATTCTCATCGTCTTCGAAATCCAAATCATCTACTTCTCTTGTATCAAAAATCACTGTACTGCAGTTTGGACATGTAATCTGAACATCATCATCGTACAAAAAGCCTTCATCAAAACAAACTACTTCTTGGCAGCTGGGACATTCCATCTCAATCATGGGTTCTTCTGGAAAGCATTTATCAAATTCCTTATCTTCACTATCTTGGTAGAAATCATCTTCTAGATTAGCTAAGTCAAAATCAATTTCCCCAACATAATCTTCTAGTTCCTCTTGAGCCATTACTACGTTTTCCAAATCATCTGTGATGTCGTCGAGAACGAGCAGAATTCTCTCGAAAAGAAACCGAACTCGGTCATCCTTAATAGAAGGATCACCATCAATAATACCCCTGAGATAGGCAATCTTCTCTCTAATCGTTTCCAACCAGCTCACCTCCGAAATTATTTGTTTTGCTGTGCGGCTAGGCTCTTGAGAGATACTCTCCTGTCCGAGTGTCTACCTTAATGACATCGTCTTGTTCAACAAAAAGCGGTACTTGGACAGTAATTCCCGTTTCAAGCGTAGCAGGTTTTGTTGCACCCTGTGCGGTATCTCCCCGAAAACCTGGTTCGGTCTGGACAACTTTTAAATTCACCGTAGTGGGTAAATCTACGCCAACAGCCTGTCCTTGATAAAACTGAATTCCAATAGTCATGTTTTCCAGCAGATACTTAGGTGCATCTCCTAAATCATCGGCCTGCAGTGCAACCTGATCATAGGTATTCGTATCCATGAAAAAATAATCTGAACCGGAACTATAGAGATACTGCATCTGTTTTGTCTCAATATGCGCCCGGGCTACCCGTTCACCGGCACGAAATGTACGTTCTTGGGTTGTACCCGTACGGATATTTTTAAGTTTTGTGCGAACAAAGGCAGCTCCCTTTCCAGGTTTAACATGGAGAAAATCCACTACACTATATATTTCCCCTTCAATCTCCAAAGTTAGTCCTGTCCGCAAATCGTTCACTGAAATCATCCAACGGCCCTCCTTATTCTACCACATAAAGCTCTTTAAATGTCGACGAAAGTACACGATGGCCATCATCTGTAACCAACACTAAATCCTCAATCCGTACGCCTCCGAAGTCGGGAAGATAAATCCCAGGCTCTACAGTCACTATCATACCAGGCTGAAGAGGTGTATCATCCCTTTGTGACAAGCGGGGACCCTCGTGTATCTCCAACCCCACTCCGTGACCTAATCCGTGGCCAAAGTACTCTCCATACCCACCCTCAGCAATAATACTGCGAGCAATACCATCTACTTCTTTCCCAGTACGACCAGGTTCAACTGCTGCCAAAGCCTCCAGTTGGGCCTTCAGTACTAGATCATAAATCAGCAAATGCTCTTCTGTAGGTTCGCCCACGATCAATGTTCGGGTCATATCAGAGCAGTAACCATCAAAGATGCAGCCAAAATCCATCACCACAAAATCACCATGGCTCAAGATACGTTCCCCTGGCCGGGCATGAGGTAGAGCACTGCGCGGTCCTGAAGCCACAATAGGATCAAATGATACGCCGCTCGCTCCCCCTCTTCGCATTAAGAATTCCAGCTCTAAAGCGATCTCCTGCTCCGTAACACCAGAGCGGATCATCCCTAATACCTGAGCAAATGCTGCGTCCGCAATTTGGGCCGCTCTACTAATGGCCTCAATTTCTGCTTCACTCTTAATCATTCTTACATCCTGTACCCATCCTGTAATGCCTTCAAAAGTGCAGGGCACTTTTTCCTGCCATTCTTCCAATTGGTGAATGGTTACATGATCTGCTTCAAAGGCGATCTTCTCTACTCCATCTTCCCTGACTAGTTCTGGTAATGTCTCCATCAGATCATCGATGCGAATAATCTCCCAGTCAGGGCACTGTGCTGTTGATTGCTCAATATAGCGGAAATCCGTGAGTAACGCTTGACGTCCCTCCGAAATCCAAACGAAGCCGGCTGATCCTGTAAAATTCGTAAGATATCGTCTATTTACTGGATTTGAACCTAAAAAAGCCTGAGCTCCTTGTGCTTGTAAACATTGGCGGATATGTTTTACTTTATCCATCCTATTCCCCCCTGTCAGTCTTGCCTTAACAAAACTGATTTCTCTTCTTCAAATGGAAAATCCTGCCCTTATGTCTGCTTTAAAAGAAAAAACCCCCAAATGGGGTCGTGTTAAGTCTCCGCTTTGAAGAAAAGTGTTACATTCACCGCATCCTTCTCTTTTTGAAGACTCACATCAGCCAGCGAACACTGGTGCAGCTCAGGATGGATTTTCTTCAGCTCCTTCACAGTTTGACGAATGGAAGCGAGCATTGCAGAGCTGGGTTCATAAGCCATGGATTTCTGATAAACAAATGAATGCACTAAACGGTCCCTCCCTTTACCCTCTCCTTGATCTATCTAGAGTATGCGTTGAAGAGACCGTTTCTATTCAAACGAAACACGATTACCTGAACTTCTTAGGCCCAATTAAATTAGGTCGTAAGGATATCCGTACTCCCGCTGGTAAATGAATGCGAAGATCATAAGTTGTCTTACGGGCCGAAACCCATCCTAGACCATGAATCATCAAATCTGTATTAGGCTGTAAGGTTATGGACTTATGTTCCCAACTGTCTACGGAACAATGACGCTCATGCTCCCATAACCATTTATCCAGATGTTTTGCGGACGACTTCCTCCAACCAACACCTGACCCGCTAAAACCCATCAGAACACCTTCACCATGAACTTGTACACATTCTATACCTGCCAATCCAGGTATATGGAGGACATGTCCCTTTTCAATAGGATACAGGCTCGATGAAAGTCTATGGTCCGGGATCAGTTCACGAGCACATTCCGGACACAGTAGATCACTCAAACGACCCTGGGGAACATATCCTGGCGAATCTGCCAGCCTGAATCCGGTAATTAGTTCCCAACTCGAACATTCCACTGTGGTTCCAGGATAGGGTGAAACAGTTGGCTTTTGACTGCCTCGATAACCGCCCCCTAGGCGCATCTGCAGAAGCCGCGCAATAACACGAGACTTGCCTACATTGGTTACCCCAGCGATCAACAGATTACCTTTCAGATCCTGAATCCAGTCTGCCAACTGGGGAAATCCCTCGCCCGCAGCAGCACTTACAACAATAACTTCTGCTCTAAACCCCATGTGATCTAATCTTTCTTTCACCCAACGACGAACCTCGGGCAGAGGAGTCTGTTTAGGTAATAAGTCTGCCTTATTCGCCGCAACCAGACAGGGCTTTTCTCGAATCAGACCAATGAGTTCTTGAGGGAGACCTGCCTCAAAATCTATCAGATCTACAACTAAGAGCACCCCATCTGCCCAATCCAAACCTGCTCGAATTGCCTTAATGGAGTCTTGTGCTAACACAGGTCCTATTTCATCTAAGCCATAGTGACTGATGCGAAAGCAGCGCTGACATATTACCTCTTCGTCACCTAATAAATGCTCCGGAACATACCCATAATCATCTGGTCTAGAACTCTGAATCGCAGCTCCACAACCTTTACACTGCTTCTGCAATCCCGTTACTCCTCCCCATTTCGAATTTGAATCGCAGTTGGGTCAAGAAATCCTTGACGTACCATTCTTTCTATCATCCGTTTCTCCAACTTCCGCATGAACTTCGTAGTCTTAAGTTCTTGAGAACTAAGGGGATTGATCAAGATAGTGTATAAGCCCAATCGATTTCCCCCGAACACATCAGTAAACAGCTGATCACCAACGACCGCTATCTGCTCCTTATCCATTTCAAGCTTATGTATTCCTCGTAAAAAGGCCCTTTGACTAGGCTTCCAAGCACGAGCTACTGCTGGAATATGAAGGAGTTCAGCAAAGAACTGAACCCGCTTTTCCAAGGCATTCGATACGAGGCATACGCGAAATCCTTCATCCTTAGCTTCTCCAACCCACTGAACGAATTTCGGATCAATACTGGATTTTTCCCAGCGAACTAAGGTATTGTCGATGTCGACCAATAAACCAAGAAGGTTCTTCTCCTTGAGATACTCAAAATCAATATCCAGAACGCTCCCCAGTACTTGATCGGGCACTAGAAGTCTCATGCTCGTCCTCCATCTCTCCGTTATTGCTCAATTATACCATACCTTTCCTACAAAGAAAAAGGAGGGTCTACACCCTCCTTTCCTAACACATTTCACTCTGCAATTTGCTTATGGCCCGTTTCTCAATACGGGATACGTAAGAACGAGAGATTCCCAACAGCCGACTGATCTGACGTTGAGTCTGGCGGTCATTGTTTCCCAGACCGAAACGGAGCTC
>JAAYRO010000173.1 GCA_012518735.1 Bacillota bacterium | reverse complement strand
GTTTCACTGTAAGGTGCAGCTTTCTTAACTCCCCGCTCCATAGCCTCTGCCACTTCAATGGACGACAAACTCCCTTTGAATGAATCTGGTGCAATAATAATCCGCAATATGTCCATCCCCCTCAATAAGCTAGGCCTACACCAAACTCCAGAGCTTGATGTTCTGTAGAAAGGTTCTGAGCATAGCCCCTTTCTACTGCCTTCGTTATATATTTACGCAGCTTTACTTTGCCGTATACATATCCACATCCCCTACTTCTTATATAACAGAACGGAGATACTTTCGAAATTCCTCGCCCACATCATCCCGAGCTAAAGCAAAGTCTACAGTAGCCTGTAGAAAACCAAGTTTGCTTCCTATATCATACCGTTTCCCTTCAAAAGTGTAGGCATACATCGGTTCTTTGAGAGCCAATTCTCCCAAACCGTCTGTTAACTGAATTTCTCCTCCTTTACCAGGAGCCGTATGGTCTAAAATATCAAAGATTGCAGGCGTAATAATGTACCGCCCTAAAATAGCTGCATTCGTTGGTGCCTCGCTGGGCACAGGCTTTTCGATTAAGTCTGTCACTTTATAAAGGCTGTCATCAATTTTATCCCCGGATACAATACCGTATTTACTCACATCTTCCATAGGGACTTCCTGAACTCCCAAAACAGAACCTCCCCGCTCTTCATATACATCCATCAACTGCCGCAGGCAGGGATAGGCAGGATTGACAACCACATCATCTCCTAACAGCACAGCAAAGGGTTCGTTACCTGCAAAAGAGCGGGCACAGCTGATAGCATGGCCCAAACCTCTAGCTTCTTTCTGCCTTACATACTGGATATTAATCAAGTTCGCTGGATAAGAAGCCAATTCTAATAGGTCCAGCTGCCCTTTCTCTTTTAAATGGGCTTCTAATTCAGGATGGGAGTCAAAGTGATCTTCAACAGCTCCCTTACCCCGACCTGTAATGATCAGCAGCTCCTCAATCCCAGATTGAACTGCTTCTTCAATAATGTACTGAATGGCAGGTTTATCTACAATGGGGAGCATTTCCTTTGGAATGGCCTTAGTGGCTGGTAAAAACCGTGTCCCAAATCCAGCTGCCGGAATCACTGCTTTCCTAATTGGCTGCATTGCTTGAAACCCTCCTTCGATGTGTTACAAATCTATCAATACGCCGGAGAGCTTCTCGAATACTGTCAAGTGAATAAGCGTAAGAACAGCGAATAAATCCTTCTCCGCTGGCCCCAAAGGCGATCCCAGGCACCACTGCTACCCTTTCTTCCTGGAGCAGCTGGGTACAGAACTCATCGGAAGAGAGTCCTAAATCTGATATACGGGGGAAAACATAAAAAGCTCCCTGTGGTTCAAAACAGGATAAGCCCATTTGGCGAAACCCATCTACCATTACTCGTCTCCGCTGGTTGTACTCTGCCACCATGGTCTTTACATGGGACAGGCCATTTTCCAGAGCCTCCAGCCCAGCATATTGACTCATGGTAGGAGCACACATAATGGCGTATTGATGGATTTTCGTCATAGCCTGCAGCAGTTCTACTGGACCGGCAGCATAACCTAAACGCCAACCAGTCATGGCAAATGATTTGGAAAAACCGTTAATCACTAAGGTTCTCTCAGCCATTCCTGGCAGAGACGCAATGGAAGTATGGGTAATTCCGTAGACTAATTCGCTGTAAATCTCATCGGAAATGACGAAAATATCGTGTTCTTTTAAGACTTCCCCAATGGCCTTTAAGTCGGATAGCTCCATAACTGCTCCCGTAGGATTGTTGGGATAACACATTACGATTGCTTTTGTGCGGGGAGTAATATGTTTTTCTAAATCTTCTGCTGTAAGGCGAAACGACCGACTTTCGTATGTAGGAACAGGTACAGCTACTCCTCCAGCTAAAACCACTGACGGCAGATAAGAAACATAAGTAGGCTCAGGAATGAGAATCTCATCTCCCTCTTCTACAATTGCCCGGAGAGCTAAGTCTACTGCTTCGCTGGCCCCTACAGTTACAAGAATCTGGTTCTCTGGGTTGTACTCCAGCTGAAAACGGTCCTCCAGATACCTACTGATAGCCTTCCGCAGTTCGAGTAAACCAGCATTAGCCGTATAAGAAGTACCCTTCTGTTCAATGGACTGGACCGCAGCTGCCCGCACATGCCACGGTGTGCGGAAATCTGGTTCTCCTACACCAAGGGAAATTACATTTTCCATCTGGTTAGCAATATCAAAGAACTTGCGGATGCCGGAAGGGCTGATGCTCTTAATCCGCTTGTTCAGCAAATTCTCCATCATAACAAAATCGCCGGCCTTTCATCTGCTTCATTTCCCTCAAACAAAAAGCCGTTCTGTTTGTACTTTTTCAGAATAAAGTGGGTCTTACAGCTTTCTACCGAATCCATAACAGCTAACTTATCTGATACAAAGGCAGCAATATCCTTAATGGTTTTCCCTTCTACAATAACAGATAGATCAAAGTCTCCTGAATATAAGAAAACGGATTGAACTTCTGGAAACTGAGCAATCCGCTGGGCGATTTGATCAAAACCAAAATCCCGCTGTGGAGTAACTTTTACTTCAATCTGTGCTGTAACAAACTCTCGACTTGTTTTTTCCCAATCCACAAGAGTGTGATAGCCTAAAATAACGTTTTCTTCCCGAAGCTGCTCTAATTCAGCCTCCACCTCTTCTTGCGGAATGGCAAGCATTACCCCAATTTCAGCAGGAGTTAGACGGCTGTCCCTTTCTAAAATTTGCAAGATTTCTATGCGCAACGCTGCTCCTCCTAGCCAGTAATCATAATAACCACGTATTCGACATAGACCTAGAAAACCCTAGTGTTTTCGTAAAGAAGATAGGAGTCATTCACCCTTTTTCATTCACCAACCATACTAATAAGATCCCGGCTAGAATCAGTATTCCCCCAGCCAATTCTCCCCATGCTGGGATCTCTTGTAGTATAAAGTACGCTAACACGCTGGCCCCTAATGGTTCTCCTAAAATACTCACACTAACCAGAGGTGTAGGTAAATACTTAAGAGCCCAATTTAGAGCTGTATGACCAATTACGGTTGGAAATAGGGCCAACAAGAACAGACTCCACCAAGTGGAAGAGGGATAACCTGTGAGAGGTAAGCCCTGAATAAGAACGAACAGTCCTAATACTGCTGCACTAAACCCATAAACCACCGCAGAGTAGGCAGCCAAGGACACATCCCGCCGCACTACACGACCAACTAGAAAGTAGCTGGCAGCCATAACTGCTCCACCTAAGGCCATCATGTTTCCTAAAAGACGAGACTCGCCACCACCACCTTGTCCGAAAGCGATGACCGCACTGCCAGCTATGGCCAAACCAAGTCCATACCAGACTTGGCGGGGCGGGACCTCCTTTAGAATCAAAGCTGAAAATATGCTGACAAATAGGGGCTGGGTTGTGACTAAGACTACTGAACTTGTCACACTGGTGTATTCTAAAGAAGTCATCCATAACAGGAAGTGAAGGGCCAGGAAAACCCCTGCCACAGCCATTAGACCTACCTGCCTTTTGGTAAGGGATGACCGGCGCAGCTCAATCCAAGCAGCAGGAGCCAACATAAGGGTGGAAAAAGCCATTCTGTAAAATGCAATAACCGGAGGTGCGGCCTCTGCTAGACGAATCAAAATCGCAGCACAAGAAATGGCCAACACACCACCGGTCAACACCAAACTCATTATTGTCTTATTCTCCAACTCCACTCTCTCCCTTACGATTATTCCAACCGTTCCATCAATTTCAGCGTAAACCCTACTGCCAGCATTTCCTTTGTACTTAATACTGTACCTTCAGGGGGCCGGGTATTGAGCATTAAGGCAATGGCCTTTTGACCCACTGATTGACTAAACTGAATTCTATTCATGGGGATCTGAGCCTTCAAAACAGCTGACAGCACTTCTGCACTGGCTTTATGCCCAACTGCTGAGACAAAACCGTGAGTTTTTATCAAATCCTGGGCCTCTTGAATGGTAATCTCTGAAATCCGGTACAGCCCATTTGTGGTGCAGATCGGTCCGTTAAAGATTGCCACCGGCAGTTTTCCTTCGTCCATCCTGTTTCACCTACTTACCTGCAGAGAGTCGTTAATTCCTTCTACTCTATGTCCCCTTTTCCCTACTTGTGAAAATAGAAAAATCCGAAACCAAAGGTTCCGGATCTACAGCTAGGCTCGTTAAGAGCCAGTTGACTGTACGTCATATTCTCCTTCTCGCAAATGCTGTTTGAGCATGGCCGTCACCACTTCTAAGGCCACTTTATTAAAACCACCTTCTGGTACAATTAGGTCTGCGTACTTCTTTGACGGTTCTACGAAAGCCTCATGCATTGGTTTGACTGTCTTTAAATACTGCCCATGAACAGATTCCATAGTTCGGCCCCGCTCCTTCACATCTCGAATCAGGCGGCGGAGAATTCGAACATCTGGGTCCGTATCTACGTATACTTTAATATCAAACTCATTTCTAAGATCAGGATCGGCTAACACTAGAATTCCTTCTACGATAATGATGGGGTGTGGATGGACTAGAACTGTTTCAGAAGAACGAGTGTAGGCAGAAAAGTCATACACAGGAGCCTCAATACTCTCACCTTTTCGCAGCTGCTTCAGATGAAATACTAACAGCTCATCTTCGAAGGCATCAGGATGATCGTAATTGATTTTTACCCGTTCGCTGTAATCCAAATGGGTGTTAGCATAATAATAGGAATCCTGAGAAATAATGACAGAGTCACTTCGAATCGCTTTCTGAAGGGCTTGGGCAAATGTAGTCTTCCCAGAGCCAGTACCGCCTGCAATCCCAACAATGATCATAAGTTCCACCTTACCTTTGGGTATTTCCCTTCTAATCATAGGACTGGCCCCATCTTCTGTCAAGGAATTAGGACCTTTGTCTAGAATAGAATAAACAGAGTAGATGAAAGGAGTGCATTGCATGAAAACAGTTGCTCTAGTTATTGCAGAGAGGGAATTTCGGGATGAGGAATACCAAGTACCTCTAGAAATTCTTCAAGCCAATAACGTTCGAGTGTTAACCGTATCCACTACTACAAATGAGGTCGTGGGAAAACTGGGTATGAAAGTCACTCCCGATACACTCATGGATGATCTAGATCCTGCAGCTTTAGACGGGCTCGTCTTTATTGGAGGAGGCGGCTCTGAACAGTACTTTGACGATCCGACTGCCCATGAACTGGCACGGAAAACAGCCCAGTTAGGTAAAGTCGTTGGTGCTATCTGCATCGCACCAGTGATTTTAGCCAATGCCCAGCTTCTCGTTGGTAAGACCGCGACTGTATATCCAGATGGAAAAGACATCCTAGAAAAACAAGGGGCGAAATACACTGGCAACCCGGTAGAAGTAGATGGGAATATCATTACTGGAAACGGACCAGAAGCAGCCAAAGAATTTGGCGAGACACTGCTGAAAATGTTATAGATTCTCAGAAAGCGCCATCTTCATAGATGGTGCTTTCTTATTCTACTAAGAATCCCTTCTCCCGCAGAACATCTAAGATCCTGCCCATAGTCTCTTCACTATCGGCCTCAATAGAATGTAAATGATAACCTTCAGTTAAGACAAGTAATGGTTCGGCCTGGGCCTCAGCCATTTTCATTACAAACTGACGAACATCTTCTGCCGAACCAACCTGGAGATTGGCCGTAAGCTCACCGTACAAAGCATGTTCCACCGTCACATCTACCACCACTCCCCCATAATCCACTATGGTTATGAGCTCTTCTTGAATCTCTTCTAGATTACCACCATGACGAACTGCAATCGTCCAGCGATAAGGTGTTTTTTCATTCCTAGGATACAAGAGGTAACCCTGGGGAGTGGCGATTATTTTCTCTCCCCTAGCCCGCAGGACGGCCACATCACTGACTATGACCTGTCTAGTGACACCTAGAGCACTGCTCAGCTCACTTCCTGTAATAGGTCTGTCCCCCTCCCCTAGTCGCTTTAGGATTTCCTCCCGTCGTTCTTCCTTATTCATGCCTATCCCCCCAAACTTCCCTTGCCAAATAGGCGTATTCTGATATAATATACAGGTGTATATACAGCAGTTTAGTTCAGTGCAGATGAAAGAAGTGATTGGATTATGAAAATTCAAATCAAAGAGCTGCTCTATGGTGCTTTACTCACAGGTCTTGCTTTACTGATACCCTTAGTCTTTCAAGGGTGGCTCCAGGTCTATATTCCACCGTTTTCAGCCACCATTGGAAGCCATGTCCCTTCCATGCTGGCCATGACTATCAGCCCTTGGGCAGCCGTTTTAGTAGGTATTGGTTCTAGTTTCGGTTTCTTAATTACACTCGGACCCTTAGTAGCGGCCCGAGCCATGGTCCATATTGCATTCGGGCTGGTAGGTGCTTTACTCATCCGTAGAGGATTCAAGCTGTGGCAGGCACTTTTACTAGTTCTCCCCATTCATGCCCTTGGAGAAGCCCTAGTTGTCATGCCCTTTGGCTTAGGATGGTATCAAGCCTTAGTCGTTGTTGGTATTGGAACCGTTCTCCATCACGC
>JAAYRO010000172.1 GCA_012518735.1 Bacillota bacterium | reverse complement strand
GAGTTCGATGACAGTGGCTTCATTAGAGAGATTGAAGCTGATATGGTCGGAATACGCCAATTGAAAAATCTGGATCCTTACCGGAGGACAGAAGCGGAAACGATAGCTTGGCAAAAAGGTATAACCACCGAAGAATGTGCCGCACCAGGCGGGGATGTTGAAAGTGTTAATCTCAATGTTACCTACATTCATGATGGTGATTGGATTGCGGTGGCAAATGCTGATTTCGGTGCAGAAGGTCCAGCGGTATTTGTTGCAAATGTTGCGGCGGTTGTAGGTGGCACAATAGAAATCCGTTTAGATAGTCCCACCGGCGAAATTATTGGTACCCTCGAGGTTACCCCAACCGGAGGGGACCAAGAATGGGAGTTGATGCAGTGCGATGTAAAAAACGTAACCGGTGTGCATAATATTTTCTTTGTGTTTAGAGGGGAAGGGGAACCTAATCTCTTCAATTTCGACTACTGGCAGTTCAACAAGAATTAATAAGGAGGTATTCCGTTGAAAAGACGATTTAGAAGAATCTTCGGGATTACTTTACTATTTCTTACTTTGGTTGCGGCGATTGGTTCTGTAACCGTGCTAGGTCAAGGAGGAAAGGCTCAAGCCTCAGAACTTCCCTCTTTACGAGAGATTTATCAAGATTATTTTGAAATAGGGGCAGCGGTGTCCATAGCAGGTTGGTCCAGTAAAACCTTTGACAGACACCGGGAGCTAATAGAGCATCACTTCAGTAGTTTAACCGCGGAAAACGAGATGAAACCTGAAGCGCTTCAGCCTGGACCTGGTAATTTCAGGTTTACGGATGCTGATAGGATGGTTGATTTTGCTGTAGAGCAGGGTATGAAGGTACGGGGTCATACTCTGGTGTGGCATGCCCAGACAGGGGACTGGTTTTTTAGGGACGGGAAAAATCAGCTGATTTATGAAAAGGACGTCATCACTGAAGCAGATCGTCAGCTTGTAATAGACCGTTTAGAAAATCACATCGAAGTTGTCATGGAGCATTTTGGTGATAAGGTCTATGCTTGGGATGTGGTGAACGAAGCTGTTTCCGATGGCGGTGGAGCCATTCACCGACCCGATTCGCCCTGGTTTCAAATTCTCGGCGATGACTTTATGAAAATTGCTTTTACCAAGGCACATGAAGTAAATCCCAATGTGAAATTGTTCTATAATGACTACAACCCTGAAATGGCTTATAAGCGAGGCCGCACAATAAAAATGTTAGAAGATCTTTTGGCAGATGGGGTACCTGTCCACGGTATCGGAATCCAGGGTCATTGGAGCGTTGATGGTACCACTATTAAAGAAATAGAGCAAGCTATCCGTATGTATGCCGATCTAGGGCTTGAAATCCATATTACCGAAATGGATGTGGGTATGGAAGGGTTTACAGAAGAGCAACAGGCAGAGCGTTATCGGGAACTGTTTCAGTTATTTAAAAAGCATAGTGATGTGATAACCAGTGTTACAATCTGGGGAATAACTGACGATGCTTCCTGGCGCAGGGACGAAAACCCGTTGCTTTTTGACGGAAACGGTGAGCCTAAACCGGCTTTCTGGGCACTAGTTGATACTGATAAACCTTGGTATGTAAATAAAGCAGAATATACAAATGCTGTGGAGTTCTTTAATAGCGCGGGCGAAATGGTAGGGGCGTTAAAACCAGGTGATTACAATCTAAATGAACTTGATTCTTTAGGGTTTAATTTAGCTGAAGTAACCGGTTTGCAGGTGGAAAAAGGCCACTTAATCACATTTTTCGAACAAGAAGGTCAACAGGGCACTGCCTGGCACTTTATAACCACGGAAGACTTCGCCGGTGGTGCAATGGCAACCCAGGCCAAGTCCCTTTCCATCGCTTCCATTGAGACTGACAATATTGCTTTAAATAAGCCAACAAAGGCAAATGTTTTAGGGGAAAGGGCCCACAGGGCTGTGGATGGAGAAAAGATCAGCAGTTGGTCACCTTCCGCTGAACCACCCTATTGGCTAGAGGTGGATCTTGAGGGAACCTATCTTTTAAGCCGCTGGGTGGTAAGGCTGCACGGCACTGGACCACTCGCGGGGGAAGTGGAAGAAAGTCCTTTCAACGCCGCGGACTTTAGCCTGCAGATAAGTGATGATGGTGTTAATTGGCAAGATGTTGATGTTGTTGAAGGAAACACCGCAAGCATTTGTGATCGTGATTTAAACTTGGTTAAAGCAAGTTATGTGAGGTTGTATGTAACACGCCCTACATCTGTAGACAGAAATAACAGCCTCGCTGTGTACGAATTCGAAGTTTATGGAACCGTTTTAGACTAAAAGTTGAAGTAATAGCCGTCTGATTCGCTTCCTTTGCCGGTACGGTGGCGAAGGAAGCGGGTCAATTGTCTCGGTGGCCAGCAGGTTAGGTAGTATGGTGATCGCAGAGTTTAGCTAAGGAGAGGAGTATATGAATAAATTTAATCTTCTGTTTATCGTACTGGTCTTATTGCTTGGATCCACTGTAACAGGTTACGCGAACGTAAACGGCGAAGAGGGTGAAATTATGAAAACAGTTGAAGTAACACACTTGCCCGATAGTTATCTCCGGGCCGTCCCAGAGGAACAAAGGGGCAGATTGTTGCAGGTTTCTTACCCAGTGAACAATTATATCAACCAGTCCCGCCAGCTAGTGACCAATCAGAATATAAGTGCGGACGAGGCGGGGAGGGAAACAGTTCAAGGTGAGCCTATCACCAAGCGGTTTAGTATTTACCTACCACCCTCTTACGATCAGGATGATAAGGACACAAAGTATAATGTACTTTACTTGTTACACGGGGTTGGTGGCAATCGCTACGAATGGGCTAACGGCGGTGGGCGGGCTAGTATAACCTATGTTATCTGCAATATCTTTGATAATTTGATTGCTAACGGCGAAATCGAGCCTTTAATTGTAGTTTTTCCCGAAGGCAGAAGCTCCCACGATTGGACCGATGCTTCTTTTAGTCCTGAAAAAACTAATATCCTCGGCTTTTATTATTTTGACTACGAGCTGAGATATGATCTAATACCCTTTGTAGAATCGAATTATAACACATATGCGGATATCAGGGACGAATCACCGGAAGGGATTGCTTATAACCGCCAGCACCGGGCAATCGCCGGATTATCCATGGGTGGTATGCAAGCTTTAAATCTAATTTTAGGAGGCTATAGGCACGATTTTGCTAGCTTTACCGGGACAGTAGGCGCACCAGGTAATGGTTTGGCAAAGACGGTGCAAGCCCCAGGTATGCATGATTTGTTTGCTTTCGTAGGAGCCTTTTCTAATGCCCCAACTTCAAGCGATGGAGTGACCTTAGGTCAGAGTATCGCCTCCGCCCAGCACAAAATTGATTTGCTTTATATTACATGTGGCAGTGAAGACGGTGTTGCCATGGGTAGCTATCGGGTAGCAATCGGCGGACTGAAAGAGGCCGCACAGGATAATTTAGGCGCCTTCTATCAAGTGGTTATGCAAGGTAAAGGACACGATTTCAGTGTCTGGCATAATGGCGCCTATAATTTTGCCCGCCTTTGTTTTCAGGAGTAAAGTTGAACTATTTCTAATGGGGTAATTTCATGAATACAAGGTTGAGACTAGTATTGCTACTTACAGCGCTTCTGGTGTTGTCAATGATCTACACAGTCAGTGGTGCGAATGAGCCAGTCATAATTTATGATTATGATATTACATCTTCTGTTTGCGGAATACCTTTAAAAGATGTTTATAAAGACCACTTTAAAATGGGTGTCGGTTTATATGGATCCAGCATTCAAACAGATTCGCTTAACTCCGGAGCAATTTCCGAGATAATTAAATACCACATTTCAAGCCAATATCGCTTCTATTGTAGGGGGGGAAATTGAGATTCGCTTAGGCAGTCCATTAGGTAAGGTGATTGGTACTCTGGAGGTCAATCCCACAGGAGGGGAACAGGAGTGGGAATTGATGCAGTGTAATGTTGAAAGGGTTAGAGGCATTCATAATATCTTCTTTATGTTCAAAGGAGAGGGCGAACGCAAAACCAACTTGTTCAATATTGATTACTGGCAATTCAAATAATCATGGAGGGAGTGTAGAGAGCTATGAATGATGCGGAAATGAAGAGAAACTATAAATATAGAAATCCAATAATACAGACCATATATACATGTGACCCAGCTCCAATGGTGTATAATGATCGGGTTTATTTATACACTGGACATGATGAAGATGGTTCTACATGGTTCACGATGCATGAATGGAGATGCTATTCCTCAACAGATATGGTTAACTGGACAGATCATGGTTCCCCATTGCATTACAGTGAATTTGAATGGGCCAGAGGAGATGCATGGGCTGGACAGTGCATCGAAAGAAATGGTAAATTCTATTTTTATGTTCCGGTTAATAAGAAAGGCGGCGGAATGGCAATAGGTGTTGCGGTATCTGATAGTCCTACAGGTCCGTTTAAAGATCCCTTAGGACATCCCTTGGCAGAAACGGGTAAAGGAGATATTGATCCAACAGTATTTATCGACGATGATGGCCAAGCCTATCTGTATTGGGGAAATCCTTATCTATGGTATGTAAAATTAAATGAGGATATGATTTCCTATGATACCAAAGTTGGCATTGTTCAGGTGCCCTTAACTGAAGAAGGTTTTGGAAAACGGGTTGGGGATTCTAAACGACCAACTCTATATGAAGAAGCTCCGTGGTTTTACAAACGCAATGGTTTGTACTATATGGTCTATGCAGCAAGTGGGATACCTGAAAACATCGCGTATTCTACCAGCACTGCTCCGACAGGACCTTGGACTTACAGAGGTATTATCATGCCTACTCAAGGAACCAGTTTTACAAACCATCCAGGGGTATGTGACTATAAAGGACGATCATATTTTTTCTACCATAACGGTGCACTACCAGGAGGTGGAGGTTTTACTCGTTCCGTATGTGTCGAGGAATTCACGTATAATCCGGATGGTAGCTTCCCCACAATTAATATGACAACAGAAGGTGTTGCTCCGGTAAGAAACTTAAATCCATATGTTAGGAATGAAGCTGAAACAATAGCATGGTCATATGGTATTAGAACGGAACCATGTAGTCAGGGAGGAATGAATGTCTGTAATGTTGATGATGGAGACTACATTAAGGTTTCTAGTGTAGATTTTGGTGACATGGGAGCTGGCAAATTTACAGCCAGTGTTTCAAGTGTTTCGGAAGGCGGAAGGATTGAGCTCCGCCTAGGTAGTCCAGATGGAGAATTGATCGGGATACTTGATGTTCCCAATACCGGTGACTTTGGCAATTGGAAATCAGTTAGTGCTAACACATCTCAAGCTCGCGGTATCCACGATCTTTTCTTTGTTTTCAAAGGTGAAGGCAAAGACAACCTCTTTAAGTTCGATTATTGGAAGTTTGAAGAGATGAAATCAGAATAGGTCAGTCAAATAGTTCTGACGGATGGAGGAGATTTTCTTTGTCAAAAGAGATTAAAGTACCTGCTACAGGAAAGCCTTTCAAAAACAATGCGACATATTGCGTAGGCACAGGAAGAATGGGGTTAGCACTGCAAAAGGAATATGTTGACCATCTGAGAATGGTGCAAGAATCTATTGGGTTTAGGTATATTCGTGGACATGGGCTGTTCTGCGATGATGTTGGGATATACCGTGAATACGAAATGGATGGAAAGAAACACCCCTTTTACAATTTTACTTACCTAGACCGGATCATGGACACGTATTTAGAGTATGGAATCAAGCCATTTCTTGAGCTAGGGTTTATGCCGGAAGAACTTAAAACTGGTGATCAGACAGTCTTTTACTGGAAAGGGAATGTGACTCCTCCGGTTTCTTATGAAAAATGGGCCGAATTGATAGAAGTTACACTGGAACATTTAATAAAAAGGTATGGCAGGGAAGAAGTTGTTACTTGGCCTGTGGAAGTGTGGAATGAGCCTAATATTTCTTTTTGGGCCGGTACTATGGAGGAGTATTTTAAGCTCTATGATTACTCTGCTAGAGCTGTCAAGAAAGTTGATGAGCGGATTCAGGTGGGAGGCCCTGCAATATGTGGAGTTGAGACGGAAAAATGGTTAAGATCATTTATTGAACACTGTATTGAGAATGACTCACCATTGGATTTTGTTAGCCGCCATTGTTACACTGCTGATCAGCCAATTAGGTGTGGACATTATGTATATCATACATTGAATGATCCGACTTATATGATTGAGGAACTAAAGGAGACCAGAGAGATAATGTCTGATTATCCACTTACTATCGATATGCCTCTTCATATAACAGAGTTTAACAGTTCCTATGTTCCACTTTGCCCAGTTCATGATACGGATTTTCATGCACCATATATCGCTCGTATTCTCAGTGAGGCCGGCGAGTATGCAGATTCTTATTCCTATTGGACATTTAGTGATGTATTTGAGGAGGCAGATGTTCCTAAATCTGTATTCCATGGAGGATTTGGGCTGGTTGCTCTAAATTCAATAAAAAAACCTACATTTTACGCATTCGAGTTTTTCTCTAAAGCTGGTAATGAACTGCTCTATCGCGATGAAAATCTGATTGTTACTAGAGAAGATGATCGGTATGTAATTATAGGCTGGAACTGGCATGATATACGTGACGGCAGACGATTACCCGAGGCATCCTATCACTTATTGTTACCTTCCATTGGCGAACAGGCTGTGATGGTTAAGAAGGAAGTTGGAGGGCAGAACGCCAATCCTCTACAAACATGGAGTAATCTAGGAAAACCGCGCAGCCCCAATGATGAACAATTGAGGATTTTGCAGGCATCTGCAGAGCCACTGCAAACCGATGTCAAGTTGGTCGAAGAAGGCGGAGTATATGCAGTTCGGCTTGATATCCCCTGTAACCGCTTATGCATGTTGGAGATTATACCGGTTAAGGATGAGACCGGTACTTATCTTGGTTTTGACCCGGAACAGTTTTACGGTATGGAGTAACTTGGTAGACGAATGTACGTCTGCCTCGAGTGCAATGTGTCTTTGAATATTCGGTGTGCAGTATGTAATGTCCACAAAAACTAACGATTGCCTTTCGATCTCTAGTAGTTTTCTGGCAATATCTCGTTGAGAAAGCCACCGCATGTAACTCTCTGATAAGTAGATATTGATCCACCTTGATCTCTCGTTACCTCCCGTAATTTGAAGTAGTTGGTAGCTTTAAAATACAGGAGAATTTGGTCAAAGTGGATCATTTTTATGTCAGCGTATACACGATTGATTATTTGACCAAAATCCAACATAGTATTTATTTTAGCGCTTCATGCTCTGCTTCAGAAAAACGATCGACTCCATATTCTTGAAGTTGCTCCTTAGACATTGAAGCATTAAATAACCTCACCTCTTGTAATCGTGGAGCTGGTACCAAGGGGAAAATGAGAGCGACAATAGATAACGTTCTTAAACTCAGTCATTGGTTACCCTCCTCGAAACAGAACAAATTTTGTAAGCAGCAGTGTTTATCTCATTCTCTCCAGAATAAGGAAGGAGTGGGAGGGCGATCCGTGGAATTTAGATGGAGACTAGAGTGTGTCGTGGGAAAGCGATATTTGGGGGGTGAGTCAGAGTGACTAGACTAATAGATTTGAGTCATACCATTCTGCATGATATGCCTGTCTATCCATACGATGACCCGGTTAAGTTGTATCAGGATAAATATTTGGAGGCAGATGGTTACAACAACTTCCATCTGGAGATGGGAATGCATTCTGGTACACATATTGACACACCGATGCATCTCACTGACAGCGAAATGTATGTAAGTGATATAAGTCTAGATTTCTTTATGGGGAAAGGCTGTCTATTGGATGTAAGGGGCGAATCTGTGATTGGGTTTAAGGAAGAGTATTCTAATATCGTGTCCGAACGGGATATCGTTTTGCTGTATACGAATCATAGTGCTGTATATGGGACCGAGAAGTACTACATAGAACATCCTGTAATTGATGAAAAATTAGCGGATTTCTTTATACAAAAACAGATTAAAATGTTGGGCCTGGATTTGCCATCACCTGATAGACATCCCTTTAAGATTCATCAGAAACTTTTAAGTCGCAACATACTGATTTTAGAAAACCTAACGAACTTGTCGGCCTTACTCCATGCGGAAGACTTTGAGATCATGGCATTTCCTCTTAAGATAAAAGCTGATGCTTCTGCTGTAAGGGTTGCTGCAAGGGTTGGGCAAAGGCAGGTGATTTAATTGAAAAGATCGATTTCTCCACTCTTGGGGGTGGGAGTCTTCATGTTTGTTATCTATACGATTACGCAGAGATTCATTACTCCAATACCTGATTGGGTGGCTGTGCCTTGGCTTTTGGTAGGAATTGGACTGGTCATCGTAGGCGGATTAAGAACGAAGAATGAATGATGAATAGAGAGTCTATATGTAAGTATTTCATTTAAGGGGAGGATCGATTGTGAGAACCATAGGAAGAGTTCCACTAACAGCAGTAGTTTTGATGACGGTGGTGTCGCTGCTCAATGTTTTTGGCGTGCGTCTTGCGGGTATGTCGGTTGTTATTGGAGTTGTGTTCTTCTTTTTAACGAACGCTCTCGAAAAGCAGTCCGTTGTCGTTACTGGGCTTGATTTGAAAGGTACTCGGATTGTTCTTGAGAATCCAGCAATCTGGTTGTGGATGGTCCTACCTTTAGTAATGAACGGAGTTTGTTTGACAGTCTCAAGACTTTTCTTCCCTGACTTTTTAAAGCATATACTAAATAGAACAGAGCTTTCTGTATCCTTTGGAAGAGGAGTGTTATTAATACTTCAGCTTGCAGTTCTTGCCATTGGAGAGGAAATTGCATGGCGCGCTTTCTTTCAGAAGCAGTTGAGTAAATCTCTATCAGTCGTTCCTGCCCTTCTTGTTACCTCAACATTATTTGCTTTTGCCCATTTTATGGAGGGAACCAATGCGATCGTCCTATTTGATCTTATCTTTGTTTTTATTAACAGTGTTTTGTACGGGGTTATTTTCTCTAAGACAAACAATGCATGGGTAAGTGCAATATCGCATTTTGCGGCTAATGTATTTGCCATTGTAATGTTAGGCCTTTGGCGCTTATGATGGTAACCGTAATTGGACAATGATGGTAGAGAGTGTATGACAAATACAATAGAATCACAGCGGAGGGATGAAATGAAGCTATCTAAGGGTATGTTTCAGAAGATTAGGTCTTGGGTCACTGGTCATGCCCGCCCACTAGAAATGGCGCGCTGGGAATACTTGTTTGAAAACGGTTCTAAAGACAAGGTCATTCGCTGTTTGGAGGCGTTTCAGAATGAAGATGGTGGCTTTGGCCACGGGATAGAACCAGACTTTTGGGTACCCTTTTCGTCCCCTATGGCGGCATGGGGTGGGAGCCAAATTCTGATGGAGATTGATGTGAATCCACAGGAAGAAATGGTTCAGAATTTGGTGTCGTATTTAGTTAACACTCCGCAGATACGACCAGGCATGTGGCCGTCGGTTCTTCCTGAGAATAACGAATATCCCCATGCGCCTTGGTGGCATTGGGACGAAGGTGTTCAAAAAAACTGGATGTATAACCCTAGTGTGGAACTTGCTGCGTGCTTAATCGCGTGGTCACCCGCTGAGAGTTTGGGGGTAGAATTGGGCTGGACGTCCTTGGAGAAAGCAATTGTATATGTTATGCAGGTTACAGAGATGGATCAGCATGAAATTAGAAACTTCAGAAACTGCCTAACCATACTCCAGCCCTACGAAGATATTTTTAATTTTAGAATGAATTACTCCATAAACCAAGTGGAGCAAAAGATAAGAGAGCTTACTGCCGCTTGTATTGATCAAGACGTGTCCAATTGGGACTCGGGCTACAAAGCCCTTCCTCTAGACTTTATTAAGCATCCTAATGATCCCCTTTACGACCCCTTCAAAACACTTGTAGAACAGAATTTGGAGTTTTATGTTGATCAACTGTCCGAGGAAGGGGTTTGGGATATTTCATGGAGCTGGGATCAGTATCCTGGCGAGTTTCCCATAGCGCGGCGGCATTGGCAGGGGATTCTCGCGGTGGAAAGATGTTTTGTATTGAAATCATTCGATTGGATTGACTGTTAAGCAGCATGCAGGCTGTGCCTATCTAAGACCACGAGAATTGAACAAGTTGTCTTATCACAGCTTAGTATGGGGGGTATTAAATGAACTATTTAGTACGGCAGGAAAAATCAGAAGACTATGACAAAGTACGAGGGGTACTGCAGTCTGCTTTCTTTAGGGATGGGAAGGATGCGGTTTTTAATGAATGGATTTTGGTTGAGAAAATCCGAGACAGTGAATATTACATTCCTGAACTATCGCTGGTGGCAGAGGCAGATGGGCAGGTGGTGGGGTACATCTTATTTTCACCCATGAAGATTAGGGGGGCTAATACATCGTTTGACTCCCTCGCTCTAGCGCCTTTGGCCGTTTATAAAGATTACCAAAAACAAGGTATTGGTAAACATCTTGTTCGGTTAGGAATAGAAAGGGCGAAGAAGCTGGGGTTCAAATCTATGGTCGTTTTGGGACATCCAGACTACTATTCTAAATTCGGATTCAAGCGTGCATCGAAGTGGCGGATCGGGACTACAGAGGATTTTAATGATGAGTGCCTTTTTGTCTTAGAATTGGTGAAGGATGGGCTGCGGGGAATCTCAGGCGTTGTTCAGTATTGTCCTCTATTCTACAACGGTGAGTTGATCTAGTCTTATTGAGCTTGGAGGGAGGAGAAACAGATAAATCGTACACGACTTAATGTATCGGGTGTCCAGTACATGATTCGGCTCCTTTTTCAGCTGTTCTTCATGATACTTTCTTTCTTCGCTGCTGCAGGACGCTTTTCCATTATGCGTGCTTGGATTTATTTCGTCGTTGTAGCTATTGTATATATAGTGTCATCTTTTCTGCTCATTAGGTTTAATCCTGATTTGGTAAATGAAAGGGCGAAAGAGAGGGATAACACAAAGAAGTGGGATAAACCATTACTCGGATTATATGTCTTTTTAGCATTTTACGGAATTCACATTACTGCAGGATTGGATGCATATCGTTTCGGCTGGTCCAGCTTAAGTATGCGTTACTTTATTCCTGGCTTGATCCTTTATCTGTTGGCGGCAGTATTTGGCGGATGGGCCATGATTGTGAACAAACATTTTGAGGCTACGGTAAGAATTCAGAATGATAGAAATCATATAGTAATCACAGAAGGGCCTTATGGGTTAGTGAGGCATCCAGGTTATCTTTCTACCGCAATGGGAATCTGGGCTATTCCCCTTATGCTTGGGTCGCTGTATGCATTCTTATGTTCATTTGTCGTAACCGTTATTGTCATTGTTCGGACCATCTTAGAAGATAACACCCTACAGCAAGAGCTGGAGGGATATTCTGATTATGCCAATAAGGTCAGATTCAAACTTATCCCATTCCTTTGGTGAACATCTACTCAATGGAGGCTTATGGAATACGGTCTGAAAGAATTAAGCATCAGCAAATTACGCAGATAGTAGGGAGGGAGATATTCAATAATATGATAGAGTTTATTCAACTAAGAAGGGGGATTTGAAAATGGCGGAGGTTATCAAAGTTTATCGGGAGACTCTTCCAGCACTTCGTCTCATAGGGAAGCGTTATACGGATGAGGATCGGAGTCCAGAGGGCGGTTTTGGGGGAAAATGGGGAGAGTGGTTTCAAAAAGGCTATTTTGATTCGCTACAAAATATGAAGTCGCTGCCGGAAGTGGAAGGTGCATATCTAGGTTTTATGCGGTGTAATGGAGAGTTCGAGTATTGGATCGGTATGTTCTTCCCAGAAGATACACCTGTTCCAGAGGGTTATCAATACCTTGATATCCCTCAAGGCGATGTAGGTACGTGCTGGATTCATGGGTATGAAGATACTGGGGAGCTCTATGGGCAGGAAGCACACAACGTGTGTATCTCGAAGATTGAGGAAAAAGGCTGGCATGTTTCTGAGAACCCGTGGTTTCTTGAACGCTACAACTGTCCAAGATTTACAGCACCAGATGAGCAGGGGAAAGTGATCTTAGATTACTGTATACTCCTTAAGGACGAATAGTTTACCATCCAACTGTATGTGGGGGGAGGTTAGACAGATGTATGAGCAGGATTACATTATGCGAATGGTAGCAGAGTTTGTACGACTTCTGGGAATGATTTTCTTCGGTCAGGGTTCTGTCGAATATCATCTGCCGGAGGATGGCGAGTACACCGAGTTAGACCTCCTTCACTTGCAGTTGGTGAAGCTCATAGAACAAGGGTGTATCAATGAAGCTGAGGATCTTCTTTTCGAAGGGCTGAATACAGAAAGCAAAATATACTTAAAACTAGTTCTAGATTTCTATCGAAGGCTGAATGACCTCGATGATGAATTTCTAGAACAGAATGATTTCCCTCGAGACGAAATTAAGCAGGGACTTGGAGAACTAGCTGACAAATTCGGAATCCCGTTGGATTAAGAGAAGGAGGAGGGATGACTCATCGTAGACGATACACTTTCGATCGCCTTTGAGACAAATGGAAAAGGTTACTTAGGTTTTATTTGTGAACTTCCCGGGGCATTTGTTCGAGGTCAGACTCTAGACGATGCTTTGACAAAGGTAGAGGGGGAGGTTGCAGCGTATCAGCGGTGGGCAGGTATGGGATGGAGTGATAAGACCACGCCCGTTATTGTACAGCTGCACCAGTCTTCTTTGATGGTGGACGATGCCGATTCAGAGATTCTACTTGATGCAGATAAAAAGACCATGGGGAACGAAGAATTGGCACAATACATAGAGTTAGTTCGCCTTCTCTAGGCTTTTTAGAACGACGAGAATATTGTCTGGAAACAATCCGATCCATTTTTGTAAAGGACAATAACGAGAGAGTGGTATATGTCGACAATGAACACTGGACTGTCAAAAAAGTGCTGCGGCGGTTTTTGTGGCATGATAGGATTCACGCTAAGTCTATGGTTCGAATTCTGGAAAAACAGCAGAAAGAG
>JAAYRO010000171.1 GCA_012518735.1 Bacillota bacterium | reverse complement strand
TAACGAGAGAGTGGTATATGTCGACAATGAACACTGGACTGTCAAAAAAGTGCTGCGGCGGTTTTTGTGGCATGATAGGATTCACGCTAAGTCTATGGTTCGAATTCTGGAAAAACAGCAGAAAGAGAGTCTCATAGATTCTTATCATGACCCTTTTTCCTTTTTCCGTTGAGCTTGACCATCATTTTCAGATCAAGGAGAATTACTGTGGAAAACGTAACTGGTGTTTGTGGGTGTTCGTGCAGTGATTGTCGCATTTATGAAAAGGAATGTATGGGGTGTTATGCTATTGAGGGTAAGGCGTGTTGGCTCAATGAGGTTGGATTAGAAGTCTGTGATTTTTACCAATGCTGTGTTACAGAAAGAGCTTTAGAACACTGTGGAGAATGTTCTCTTATTCCCTGTAAGCAGTTTTGGGCAAATAAAAGTCCAGAATGGACAGAGGCTGAGCACAAACAAATCGTGGAAGACCGAGTCATTCTGCTAAAAGCTCTGGCTCAAACCCGACACGAAGCATTGTGATGGAGCAGGTGAAAGAATGGGGAGATTAAGGGATAAGGTAGTTCTTATTACAGGAGCTTCCAGTGGCTTGGGAGAGCAGATCGCTTATGAATCTGCCAAACAAGATGCAGCCGTTGCTGTCTCCGCTCGCAGATTAGATAAACTAGAAATAGTGAGAGACCGCTGTGCTGCTTATTCAGGTCGGCGAGTCGCCGCTTACAAACTCGATGTGAGAAGTAAGACACAGATCCAATCTGTCTTAGATGCAGTATACGATGAATTTGGCCAGATTGACGTCTTGGTTAATAACGCAGGTTTTGGTTGTTTTGAGGAAGCTCTTCATATGGATATGGATTTGGCAGAGGAGATGTTTCGCGTTAACGTATTTGGGTTAATGTATATGACTCAACTGGTGGCCCGGAAAATGGCAGAAAGAAAGCAGGGTCATATTATCAATATTGCATCGCAAGGTGGTAAGATAGCTACTCCTAAATCGGCCGTGTACTCAGCAACCAAGGCTGCTGTTATTGGATACTCCAACGCCTTGCGATTAGAACTCAAGCCTCAGCATATTTTTGTAACCACCGTTAATCCAGGTCCAATCAAGACAGACTTTTTCGCAGCTGCCGATAAGACTGGGGACTATCTGAAAAATGTCGGGTCCGTTGTTCTAAAACCTCAAACCGTGGCTGTGCAGGTGGTAGAAGTGATGCTAACCTCTAGAAGAGAGGTGAATATGCCTAGAATCATGGAAGTGGGAGGGCGGATGTACAATCTCTTCCCTCATCTGGGCGATTATTTGGCCCGGACCATATTCAATAAAAAATAAGTGAAGGCGGCTTGTTATGGATTTTGTCGTTCACAATCGTGAGGCATGGAATAGGGAAGTGGAAAAAGGCAGTATTTGGACAAAGCCTGTGGACACAGCGACTATAGAAGAGGCTAGAAAAGGCAAATGGAGTGTTCTTCTAACGCCTACCAAACCTGTTCCCTTAGAGTGGTTTCCAAGTCTTTGTGGGAAGAAGATCTTGTGTCTCGCATCGGGCGGTGGTCAAATTGATGCAGGGTTTATGGTTCGTGGATTTTATGAAGATTCATCTGGTGGAGATGATTTACTAGACCCGGATATCAACACATTTATAGCGACGCGAGCAGTGAAATACTAGAGTCCAGTACAGGCGAAGGGATGATCGGGATGAGAGTATTTATACATGACCTAGAAACTAAAGACTTCCTCGCTTTGTTTCCTAAACCGCTCGATAAAACACTGACTATTTCAGATAATGGGACCATACACCACTGCCTGGGATGTTTTGGCTGCTGGATCAAAACACCTGGAGAATGCGTTATCCGAGATGAATATGGTAATATGGGAGAACACTTATCGAGGTGCAGTCAACTGCTGATTATGAGCCAATGCTGCTATGGTGGATTTAGTCCATTTGTCAAGAATGTACTTGACCGCAGTATTTCCTACATCCATCCTGACTTTCAGATTCGGAATGGTAGAATGCATCACCAAAGGCGATACAGCAACGAAATAGATCTGAAGGTTTGGTTCTACGGCGAAAACATTACAGAAAAGGAAAAACAAACGGCTCAAAGGTTGGTCCAGGCTAACGCGATTAACTTGGACTGTCATGTTTACAGTGTCTCCTTTGCTCACAGTATTGTCGAATTGGAGGAGAAAGTATTGTGGTTATAGCCTTGATTAACGGCAGTCCAAAAGGAAGGGGCAGCGCCTCTAACTGTATTCTCCAGGAACTGAAGCCGCTCTTAGCTCAAGATGGTAACAGAGTTCTGGAATATCATTTTCGAAACCCCGCACTAAGTCCAACAGAAATGGAGGAGATCAGAGACTGTGATGTCCTGATTTTTGCTTTTCCCCTGTATGTGGATGGTATTCCTTCTCATCTGCTCTCCTGTCTTGTGCAGTTAGAAAGGTACTTGGCTGCCATTCCAAAGAAGGAGATCATGGTTTACTCTATAGTGAACTGTGGATTTTACGAAGGCGAGCACAATGAATTGGCAGTAGAAATGCTGAAAAACTGGTGTATAAAAGCGGGACTTACGTGGGGGCAGGGTATTGGGATCGGTGCCGGAGGAATGCTTCCTATGCTGCAGAATGTTCCCATTGGTCATGGTCCAAAGAAAAATCTTGGGAAAGGGTTGGCACAGCTCGCCCATAATGTTTTGGAGCGTACCTCCGGTGAGAGTCTCTTTTTTACAGCAAATCTCCCAAGAATCGTGTATAAACTAGCTGCAGAAATTGGCTGGCGGCGGTCCATTAAGGCTAATGGCTTGAAGAGACAGGACTTGTCTTTGAGGAAATGATGGCTGAAGGAGTTCTCAGTACCTTAAGTACGTAAAAACTCCCTGACTGCCTTTAGAAAGACATCCATCTCCTCATCTGTTCCGATAGTTACGCGGACAAAATCTTCAACGCGAGACTGGTTGAAGTAGCGCACATAAATCCCTTGTTCTTTGAGGTCTTCATAGAGCTTTTTGGCAGGCAGTTGATGGTGATTAATAAATATGAAATTGGCTTGGGATTCAATGACATAAAACCCCAGATTTCTAAGTTCTGAAGTGATCCGCTTCCGTGTAGTTATGATTTTCTCCGTAGTGGATTGGAAGTACTCTACATCTTCAATGGCAGCCTTTGCTCCAATAAGGGCTAAGCGGTCTAAAGTATAGGAATTGAACGAGTTCTTAATGCGGTTCAGGCCTTCAATAAGGTGCTCTTGACCAAGGGCAAAGCCAACTCGCAAACCCGCTAAGGATCGGGATTTAGACAATGTCTGAATGACCAGTAAGTTTTGGTATTTCTGAATCAAGGGAACCGCGGATTGTCCCCCAAAATCGACATAAGCCTCATCTACAATCACTACTCTATCTCGATTGTGATTCACAATGTACTCTACTTGAGCCAAACTTAAGCCGAGGCCTGTTGGCGCGTTGGGGTTAGGGAAAATGACACCACCTGGAGCATTTAGAAACTTCTCTACAGGGACTGAAAAATCCTCATTAAGGGGTACTGTTTCGTAATTAAGGTCATACAGTTTGGCATAAACGGGATAGAAACTGTAAGTGATATCTGGGAACAGAATGGTCTCACCAGGTTCGAAGAAGGCCTGGAAGGCAAAGGCCAGTACCTCATCAGAACCATTTCCCACAAATACCTGATTCGGACTAAGACCGAAGAACTCTCCAGCAGTTCTTCGCAGATCATCGGCTGTGGGACTAGGATAGAGGCGAAGACTCTCATTGACTCCTTCGCGGATGGCAGTGAGTACCTTCGGGGAGGGCGGGTAGGGGTTCTCGTTAGTATTCAGCTTAATAATATTTTGCTTTTGCGGCTGCTCTCCCGGCACGTATGGGTCAGTGCTGCTTGCGGTAGTGCTCCAAAACCTGCTCATGCTGATCCCTCCTTCTTCTTACTTGGTCTGCGTTTGACCAGTTCCTGTTTTACCTCTTCAATCTGCACATCTTTAGCTGCCATTAAGACCAATGAGTGATAAACGAGATCCGACAGTTCATAGACTAACTCATCTTTACTGCGGTTTTTGGCGGCAATAACCACTTCTGTCGCTTCTTCGCCGATTTTCTTTAAGATCTTGTCCAGACCATTTTCAAACAGGTAGTTCGTATAAGACCCTTCAACTGGGTTCTCCCTTCGATCCTGGATCACATCATATAGTTCAAAAATGATTTCTCGATTTAGAGAAGCTAGTGGTCCTTCGTTGTACAGCTGCTCATAAAAGCAGCTCTTCTCTCCTGTATGACATGCAGGCCCTTTCGGTTCCACTTCTACAACCAGCGCATCAGCATCACAATCGAAGGAAATACGATGGACGATTTGGATGTTCCCCGATGTCTCGCCTTTATGCCAAAGCTCTTGGCGTCTTCGGCTGTAAAACCAGGTTTGGCCAGTCTCTAATGTCTTTTCTAGTGATTCTTCATTCATATAGGCGAGAGTGAGTACCCTTCCTGTGCGAATATCCTGCACAACTGCGGGGATCAGGCCCTGCTCATCAAATTGAATGTTTGTCAAGTCATAATCCATTTCGCTCTCTCCTCACATCTACTCCATGTTCCAGCAGGTACTTTTTTAATTCTGGTATTTGAATTTGTCCGAAGTGAAAGACGGAAGCCGCTAAGGCAGCATCTGCTTTTCCTTCCGTTAGGACCTCTAAAAAGTGCTCTTTTGTTCCAGCCCCACCGGAAGCAGTGACTGGAATGGGTACAGCTTCAGTGATGGTGCGGGTAATTTCTAGGCTGTAGCCAGTTTTGACACCGTCCGTATCCATGGCATTAAGTACGATTTCGCCAGCTCCTAATTGGGCACCTTTCTTGGCCCACTCTACTGCATCCATCCCCGTATCCTGCCGCCCCCCTCTTGTAAACACATGCCACTTACTACAGCTTGTCTTTTTTACATCGATGGACAGAACTACACATTGGCTGCCAAATTCTTGGGACGCTTCTCTAATTAATTGAGGGTTGGCAGCTGCAGAGCTGTTAATGGATACCTTGTCTGCCCCTGCGTGGAGTACTTTTTCGAAATCGTCTATTGTTTCAATGCCTCCACCTACGGTGAAAGGAATGGAAATATGCTTCGCTACTTTTTCCACAATTTCTAATAAGATACTCCGTCCTTCATGAGAAGCAGTAATATCATAAAGAACCAGCTCGTCAGCGCCTGCCTCACAATAACGTTGGGTAAGCACTACAGGATCATCTACGTCTACAATGTTTTGAAACTGCTCCCCTTTGACCACTCGACCGTTACGCACATCTAAACAAGGAATAATCCGCTTAGGTTTCATTTTGTCACTTCCTGTAGAGCCGATTGAAAATCGATTTCACCTGTATACAGCGCTTTGCCAATAATGGCACCGTAAATATTCAGTCTCTGGAGTTTTCTTATATCTTCAAGGGAGGTCACTCCGCCGGCAGCAATGACCTGCATATTGGTCTGTTGATTCATGATATCAATTTCTGCAAAATTCGGTCCAGACAGCATACCGTCCTTTTCTATATCTGTATACACAATAGTTTTAAGGCCTTTTCCTTCCAGATTCCTAGCATAGTCCAGGGCTTTTATAGATGTGATCTTTGTCCATCCGTCAGTAGCTACAAGCCCATTCATTGCATCTATAGAAACAGCAACTGTACTGCCGTACTTTTCTAAAACTGAATTTAAGAATGATTCATCGTAAACTGCGGCACTGCCTAAGATGACACGCTCAATTCCAATGTCCAGAAGCTTTTCAACTTGGACCATGGAACGGATTCCACCGCCTACTTGAATGGGAAGCTTGACGGTATCTGCAATACGGGCGATTACGGACAGATTTTTCGACGCACCCTCTAAGGCTCCATCAAGATCTACAATATGGAGATACTGCGCACCAGCGTCTTCCCATCGTTTGGCCATATAAACAGGATCACCGTAAAAGTCTTCTTTATCGTAATCTCCTTGGACAAGCCTTACACATCTACCGTTACGGATATCAATTGCAGGAAATAGAATCACTCAACTCAGCTCCTTATAGTATTCCTTTTGACGAGCGGACTCCTGCGATGCGCTCATCATGAGTGGTCGCCTCGTCAAGTACTCTTCCAAACCCTTTGAAAATGGATTCAATAATATGGTGGCTGTTTGTACCGTGAAGGAGCTTGATATGGAGGGTGACTTTTCCGTGATTGACAAAAGCTCGAAAGAACTCTTCAACGAGTTCTGTATCAAATTGGCCTACCTTTTCTGTAGGAATTTCTACATCAAACTTAAGATAGGGTCGTCCACTAATATCTATGGACAGCATAGTCAACGCCTCATCCATGGGAGTAAAAGTAGTGGCGAAGCGTGTAATACCGTGTTTGTCCCCTAAGGTTTCTTGAAAAGCTTGTCCTAATACAATTCCAACATCTTCTACAGTATGGTGATCATCAACATGGAGATCACCTGTACAGTTTACTGTCAAGTCAAGAAAACCGTGCTTGGCCATTAACACAAGCATATGATCGAGAAAGCCAACTCCAGTCTGAACCCGACCAGTCCCTTGGCCGTCTAGATTTAACTCCAGCTTAATCCGGGTTTCTTCCGTTTCTCTCATAACTCGGGCTGTACGCATGGTTTCACCTCGTTATTTCTCAAATCGAATTCGAACAGAATTAGCATGGGCCGTAAGCCCCTCTTCCTCCGCAAATGTAATAATTTGATCTTTCACTTTTTCTAGTTCTTTCTCATTATAGTAAATGACGCTGGAGCGTTTAATGAAATCGTAGGTACCTAATGGTGATGAGAATTTTGCAGTACCGCTTGTAGGCAGGGTATGGTTTGGACCGGCAAAGTAATCTCCCAAGGGTTCTGGTGAGAAGGGTCCTAAGAATATTGCTCCCGCATTCCTTACCTTTGCCAGCTGTTCAAAAGCATTGGGTACCATTAGCTCTAGGTGCTCCGGTGCCAGCTCATTAGCTAACTCATAACCATCTTCGAGATTTTCCACAATGAAGATGTGACCATAATCTTGTAGGGCAGTTCGGGAAATGGATTCTCGTTCTAGCTGGTTCAGCTGTTTCTCAAGTTCTTTTTGTACCTTATCTGCCAGCTTCTTTGAATCAGTGATCAAAACAGAGGCCGCCATCTCATCGTGTTCTGCCTGTGACAGCAGATCAGCAGCGACAAACGAGGGATTGGCACTCTCATCTGCAATAACACAGATTTCACTAGGGCCGGCGATCATATCAATGTCCACCTGACCGAAGGCGAATTTCTTAGCGCGGGCGACATAGATGTTGCCTGGACCGACGATTTTATCCACAGGTGGAATAGTTTCTGTACCATACGTAAGGGCTGCAATGGCCTGGGCTCCACCTACTTTATAAATTTCTGTAACACCAGCCACTGCCGCTGCAGTCAAGGTGTTGGCATCGATTTGACCGTCTGGTCTAGGAGGTGCTGTCATCACAATTTCTGATACGCCCGCTACCACTGCTGGAATCACATTCATCAACACAGACGAAGGATAGGCCGCTTTTCCTCCTGGGACATAGGTTCCTACCCGTTTTAAGGGAGTGATCTGCTGACCAAGAACAATACCATTTCCATCTGTGCTGTACCACGACTTTTCCAGCTGTTTTTCATGATAAGCGGTTATGTTTTCCTTGGCAGTCTGCAGGACCGATAAGAACTCTGGGTCTGCATTATCTAGAGCCGCTTCGATCTCCTCTTTTGTAACTTTTAGGTTCGTAAGACGGACATGATCGAATTTCTCTGTATAATCAAGTAGAGCTTGATCTCCGTTTTTCTTGACTTCTTCCATGATTTCCTTCACGGTTCGATCAACAGCCTCTAGAGAACCCGCTTGGCGATTGAGTTTCTCTTGAATCAGTGATCCAAAGTCGCCTTTTACTCTTGTAACGTTAATCATGACCTTTCACCTCTCTGATCCACAACTTCCTGGATGCTGTTTATTAACTCACCGATTTGAGTAAATTTAGTCTTAAAACTGGCTCGGTTCGCAATTAAACGAGCACTGACGTAAGAGATCTCCTCGTACACCTGTAAGCCGTTTTCTTTCAAGGTTTTGCCCGTCTCTACAATGTCTACAATGCAGTCAGACAATCCAATTAAGGGAGCCAGTTCAACAGAACCGTTCAGCTTAATGGTTTCGATGGACTGTCCTTTTTCCTGGAAGTACGCTTTCGCTACATTGGGATATTTTGTGGCTATGATGGGCTTCGCTTTGTTCTGATATGAGGCATTTAAACCAGCTACAGCAAACTTACATATACCAAAGCCTAGATCTACAACTTCGTACACTTTCGCTTGAGACTCAAGTAAAGTGTCTTTGCCCACCACACCTAGATCAGCAGCTCCCCGTTCTACATATGTAGGGACATCACTGGCCTTAACTAAGACCATGCGCAGCTGTTGTCTCTTGTTTTCAAAGATGAGTTTGCGGCTTTTTTTGGAGAAATCTGGGAACACAATTCCCGCTTCTTCAAGGATAGATAATGTTTCTTCGACTAATCTGCCTTTCCCTAAGGCTATTGTTACATAGTTCAATTAAACACCTACTCGCTTCTATTGCTCTAAAGCTACCATTAAGTCGTCTATATAAATGGCAAAACCGGTGGCTTTCGTATCATACCCGAACTGTTTGGTTAGGTTATCGTAGCGACCACCAAGGAGGATGGGTTTACCAAATCCAGGGACGTATCCCTGAAAGAGGATGCTTGTATAATAGTTAAGATGGTTAATTAGACCTAAGTCTAGTGATAGATAGGGACCATAGCCGGCGGAGACAAGCTCTTCGTACACAGCCTGGAGCTGTCGAATTTCCCCTTCCATTTCCTCATTGATACAGATTCGGAAGGCCTTTTTTAGTACGTCCTTTGGTTCTCCATACAATGTGGGAATGGTTCGTAACGCGTTCTTGAGCGTATAAGGCATTTCTAGTCCTGCCACTGCTCGCTTAAGATCAGCAAAGTTCTTGTTTTCAATCAATCTTTGGACAAAAGCCATTTCTTCCGGTTCCATATCAATGTGCTCAATTAGGACTTTGTAGAAGTTGGCCTGTCCCAAATCAATGGTAAAGTCCTTTACTCCCAGTTCTAGAAGTGATTCAATCCCCAAAGAAATCACTTCAACATCAGCTTCTACACCGTCCTTGCCAAACAACTCGACTCCTGCCTGGGTAAATTCTCGTGACTGAACGTTTTGGGGATCATCGCTCATTCGGAAGATACTCGTTACATAGGAGAATTTACGCACAGGATTACCGTTTCGATAATCCGTAGCCACCATTCTAGCAATTGGAATCGTAGCATCAGGTCTGAGCACCAAGATTTTCCCATCTCTATCAATGAGTTTAATCATTTGATCCTTTTCCATAGTTCCTTTGATTTCAGTGAATAGATCATAGTACTCGAAAATAGGAGTTTGGACCTGTCTGTACCCATGTTTTCTAAACAAGGCTTTAATCGTTGAAAGTATTTCTTCTTTTGCCTCCAAATCCTTGGCATGGAGGTCTTTTACGCCGCTAGGCACTAATTGACTTAGTCGCTCCAAGAAGATTCATCCTTTATGTGTTTGTATTTTTTGATTATATCATTATATGGTCAGTAATCCTATTATGAATGAGTCTTCCCCGTTTGAGTATGTTAGAATGAGATTAGAACTGCTTTGTTCGACTGGGAGGTGAAAACTTGAAGTTGATTCAGGTACCAAGATTCCTTGCTATATTGTTTATCTTGTTTATTTCTCTCTTTGCTCTAGATTCGTTCCCAGGTGAGGCGCCGTTTCTGCAGGAGTTTGTCGGGTTCTTGATTCATCTTATCCCATCGTTTGTCATAATAGGGCTGCTGGCAGTTTCCTGGAATCGGCCATTTATGGGAGGCTGGTTGTTCGCCCTATTAAGCGTTCTATTTACAGTATTTTTTGGAAACTACCGTTCTTTACTGGAGTTTGCTACTCTATCTCTTCCACTGATAGTAATCAGTGTCCTGTTTTTTGTCTGCCACTTTCAAGAAAGTCACAGATAAAATGGTCTTTCGGACCTATCGCTCTTTCGGTACGGGGTTCATATAGTAAACCGAAGGAGGGGATATGATGGGCTATAGGAATGAATGCTGCTACTGTCCAGATGCATGGGAAGATTTCGTTAATGACTGGGTCTATGTATATACGGTCAATGATCAAGAAGCACTCTACGAAACCCAATGGCAGCTGCGACAGGTGCAGGATCGGTATATTGTGCTCCGAAGGCCAGTGGTTGATCTTGGTGGCTATCAAAGTGCAGTTGTTCTCTGCAATCAAATTGTCGCCTTGGTTGAGGCGCCGCCTCCACCCAATACAGTTTAACTAACAGTATATCGAAAAAACCAATTATTGACTACCATGTGGTTGTCCTCCCAAAAACCCATCCCTTTGGATGGGTTTTTCACTTGGAGCAGATGAATGAAGGAATCGCAGTCCTGAAGAGGTTTATGTGAGATGATTTTATGCAGAGACAGGCGAATATTCTCGTTGTAGAAGATGATGCTGATATTTTGTAATTGCAGATGAGAATGGAGTGCAGAGCGTCTTTCTAAACCTAATCCAAAATGCCTTAAAACACAGCAGAAAATCGCAGCCTTTTCGCTGTACATTGATGCAGTGACAAACAGTCTATATACTACTTGACACGTACTACGTTAGGCGATATACTTACTACGTCTAACGTAACAGGAGGCGTGACATGAGTAAGGTGCAGGAAGCCCCTTTAACAGAAACAGCATTTTTAGTTCTTTTGGCAATGTATACACCCAACCATGGCTATGGCGTGATGCAGTTTGTGGAAGAGAAAACCAATGGACGAGTTGTTTTTGGCCCTGGAACCCTGTATGGTGCCATTAACAACCTCCGCAAGAAAGGGTGGATCAAGCCCTTGCCCGTAGAAAAAGGTGAGCGGAAAAAGGACTATGTCATTACAGAACTGGGCATGGCCCAAGTGGAGCAGGAATTGCGCCGCCTTAAGGAGATTCAGCAGATCGCCATAGATGTCTTGGGAGGGGAACAGGGATGAGGAAATTCCGTTTGTTTATCAATCCAGTGGAAGGTCGAAAAAAGTGGCTGAATGAACAGGCATCCAAAGGATTACGATTGAAGCATGCCGGTCGGTTTTTATATACCTTTGAACCATCGGCTGAGCCTTATGAGTATGATGTTCAGTATATAGGATATATGGCTAATTGGGATCGTAAGGAATATGAGTCGTTTCTCCAGCAGTTGGATTTCAATTATTGGACTGTATCAATTAATGTAGGGAAGTTCGCTTTTGGCAGTGTGCGGCTGCGTCCTTATGCGCGCGGAGTGGGGAAAGTTGCGACCAGCCCTGGCATGATCGGTCAAGAATTAATGATCCTAGAGAAAAGAAGTGACGGGAAACCTTTTGATGTGTTCAGTGATGAAGAAAGTGTTCTAGAATCCTTACAGGAGAGACAAAAACCCTATTTATACACTAGTGCACTTCTGGCCGTCTTTCTTTGGTATATTGTTTTTGTTCTGCAGGATCCCACTTGGATTTTAATCCTTCCTGGGTTGCTTCTTCTCTACTGCCTCTACTTTGCTGTACTTCTGGGAAAGATGATTCGTAAACAGAGAGAAAGATGCGCAATTCATAACTAAAAAGACTGAGGAGGACGTCTTATGGCAGCGAACAACCTACAGCCCAGCAGACGGTGGTATGGGGCCGCCGGGCTGATTTTTGTAGCTGGAATTGGTCTATTTGTGTTCCTTTTACTTTCTGGAATCTCCTCCAGCATTGAGCAGTTGGGTGATCCAATGGTAATGCCGGGTACAGTAGAAATTAGGCTAGAAGAAACAGGCATCTATACTATTTACCTAGAGCGAACGCGAGTTATGGATGGTACCCTTTATGAATCGGTAAATGTGAGTGGCCTAAAATGTGCGGTAAAAAACTCAGACACGGGTCAAATTGTTGAAGTGTCTAGTCCTCGAATCAATACAAACTATTCCTGGCGTGGACGCAGAGGCATGAGTGTATTTGAACTTGAAATTGAGACCCCGGGGATGTATGAGATCAGCGGATATTACGAATTGGGCGAGGGACCAAAAGCAGTCTTGGTTGTTGGAAAAGATTTTAGGCAGTCATTAGGGCGCTCCATTCTATTCAGCATTGGTGCACTTATCGTTACTCTCGTAATTTCTATAACCATAGTGATGGGGACAATGTTCAAAAGAGCAGACTCTTATGGGTCATCATTTAAGAGAGGTAGGGTGAGCTAATGAAACGGGTATGGATTACTCTGCTGCTGACTTTAGTTTTGTTGGGAGGCAGAGCGGCAGCGTGGAATGGTGATGGAACTGTATTGGTGAGGGAATTACTGCCAGAAGGTTGGATTTTGGAAATGGATTATTTAGCGTCGCCCAGTGAAGTGCAGATGTTTTCGGCTCAGTTGGGAACCACGATTGAATTGGTGCGGAACTATGTGTTTTTGACCCCTGAAGGCAAGTTTCAAGTCAATTTCGTTGTTACAGAAACCATTGAGGAGGCGGAAGCTTTATATGGGTTGTTTTGCAGCATTCATGCAGATGGCATGGTAGCCCTAAACGGGCGGCGTGTTTTAGAAGTGGTTACAGAAAATCCTGCCCTCGTTGAGGTTGGTCGCGCCTTCCTCAAATTTGTGTCAGAAGAAACAGAGAGTAGAAGCTGCACTGCGTTGAAAAACTACTTAGAAAAGAACAGTTGGTCAATTGCGAATTTGGCAGATATTACTCTTCCGCTGCAATCGGAATTGAATGACTATCACATTTTCTTGGTGGGAGAATCCCACGGTGTGGCCGTAAATCAGCAGCTCGAATCTATTCTTCTGGAGTTTTTTGTTACTCAAGGAGGGGTTCGGAATTATCTTCTGGAGCTCTCACCAAGTGTTGTGGGTTATCTTAGAGAATATGTTGAAACGGGTAATGAGGCAGTATTAGACCGGGTGTTTGATTCGGTGAAAGGGACTTACTTTTGGACAAAAGAGAACTACGAACACTGGAAAAACGTTCGTACCTTATGGGAGTCTCTACCAGAGGAAGAGAAGTTTTCACTCATTGGAATTGATATTGAACATCAGCCCATATTAGCTCTGCAGTATTTAGAGAGTTTACTCCAAGAGGTGGATAAAAATGCACTTTCAGAAACGAAACTTGGACAAATTGGAGAAGTGCTGCGGGGAGAGTTGATTATTCCAAACGAGCAGGTGGGTCATTTCATTCAGGAATTACTAGAATCGCTGGCGCAGGACTCTGTAAGATTGCTGCTAGATACCAATCATGCCGAGTTTGAACTTGTACTATCCAGCCTATTAGATGGAATCAGACTCAGCGCTATTCAAGACCCGGCGTTATGGAATAATGGCAGAGATGCGGTTATGTATAGAAATTTTCTCAAGCAGTGTGATTTGACGGGTTTAGAGAAGTACTTTGGACAGTGGGGACTAAACCATGTGTATCAGGGTGCCCAAAGAGATGTAAATTGGGCCGCAGGCCTTATTAATGGTGAAGGGACTGCCTATAGGGGAAAAGTATTAAGTATTGCTATGATCTATCAAGACAGTTCTTTCTTGCAGAATCACAGCTATGAAGTGGCCCCTTTAAATACGTACTTGACAGGCACAAATGTATTGAGAGAGCTGGCGGGCAGTGATCTACTGTTGGTGAAGCTAGATAATGCAGGTTCCCCTTTTAACGAACAACTTATTTGGAAGGTGCGGGATGTTAAGCCTCAGAGAGGAGCTACTGTTGATTATTATCAGTACATTCTATTTGTTCCCGGTGGAGAAGCCTCATCTCCGCTAGAGGCGAACTTGGCAGAAGCTAAGTAAGGGTCAGTATAGGTGTTATAGAAGGAATCTTGTTCATCAGCTAGAAAGATAAAGGTGGTTACCCTTGGCTCATTACAGGAAGTGAGAGGAAGAATTGCAATGAGTGCGAGAAAATACGACCGGCGGTTGGGAATCAAAACAGTCGGTCTGCGGGAATGGGATGATCATCAGCACTATAATCGTTATGAAGCTACGCCTTACGAAGCGCTAGACAAGCTTTTTGAAGCATATCGTTTTAGGGAGGCAAATCACGTAGTAGATTTTGGGTGTGGAAGAGGGCGAGTAGCCTTTTACATTCATCATCGATTTCAGGTACCTGTAACCGGCATTGAAGCTCATGATAAAACATATGAAGAAGCACTTGATAACAAAGCCAGCTATCGACATAAAGTGAAGCATATTCAAGCTCCTATTCGCTTAAAGTATGGCTTGGCCGAGCATTATAAAGTGAAACCAACAGATAACTGTTTCTATTTTTTTAATCCTTTTTCTCACAAGGTCTTCAAAAAGGTTGTTGGAAACATTATGGAATCGGTGAACCGTAATACACGACCTGTAGATATTATTCTGTATTATCCTCTGCCAGAATACAAAAGGGTTCTGAAACGTCACACTCCATTTCGAATGATCAATAAAGTTAAGGTCCCTGGGGCAGTCGATGCACGGGAGAAGTTTCTTATCTACAGACTACCGAAGGACTATTTAAAGGTTAATTCCCAAGGGGAGGGATGACCATGAAGGTCTGTATTATTCACGGAAGTCCAAGAAAGGGTAATACCTATAAAGCTACCTCCATTTTTATGGAGACCCTTAGAAATCATGGGACTGTGGAATTTACGGAGTTCTTCTTGCCGAGAGATCTGCCCCATTTTTGCTTAGGTTGTACGAACTGTTTCGAATATGGTGAAGAACGATGTCCCCACGTTTCGTATGTTCAACCTATTGTAGAGAGTATGCGTGATGCTGATGGAATTGTCCTTACTTCGCCTGTATATGTTTTAGCTGCCAGCGGTGGGATGAAAGCTTTCCTTGATCATCTGGGATATCTTTTTATGGCTCACCGACCAATGGAAGAGATGTTTTCTAAAGTAGGCATGATCCTTTCTACGGCGGCTGGTGGCGGGACTGGACTGACGAATAAGAATATGAGCCGCTGTATGCGGTTTTGGGGTATACCTAAAATCTATAAATGTGGCCTAACCATTTTCGCCGGAAGCTGGGAAACCATGCCGATAAATAAACAAAAACGGTATGAAAAGGCTCTAAATAAGAAGGCAAAACAGTTTTTGAATTCTATTGAAAGGCGTGGGAAGCATAGGACGCCTCTTTTTACAAGAGCCATGTTTTCTGTTATGCGGAGAATGATCGGGTCGTATTCTGATGATAGTGCTGACAAGGTTTATTGGCAGAAGAAGGGCTGGCTGGAAGGGGAGAACCTTCCTTTTGTGTGAAATGTTTAACAGAAAAGCATAAAAATCCTTGACGAATGATTTGCTGTATCTTATAATAAAAGTGAAAAATGCATAAGAAATTCTTCGGGGCAGGGTGAAATTCCCTACCGGCGGTGACAGTCCGCGAGCGGCCTTTGGGTTGTTGATTTGGTGAAATTCCAAAACCGACAGTATAGTCTGGATGAGAGAAGAGTAGAATGCTGTAGAGCTCTTTCGATTTCTCTACACGCGCTGATGATTATCTGCAACCTGAAGAATTTCAGGTTGCTTTTTTCGTGGGAAAAATCACGAAGAGAGGGTTAGATATGATTCCAAACGCAAGTAAGGCAAAAAGCAGTATTTTCACGACAAGTTCAATGGTAAAAATAGGAATGCTGTCAGGGCTGGGCATGGTTTTAATGTTGTTGGATTTTCCCCTGCCCATTTTCCCTACATTTCTAAAGCTGGATCTAAGTGACGCTCCAGCAGTTATTGGTACATTTGCCATGGGCCCTGCAGCTGGTGTAATGATAGAATTACTTAAGAATGTACTAAAGATTATAGTTAGGAGTAACACAGGCGGAGTTGGAGAGCTTGCTAATTTCTTAGTTGGTATAGCCTATGTAATTCCCTTAGGGTTAGCTTATGAGAAGTGGCAGTCTAGAAAAGGCGTTGCTGTTGGCTGTATTCTTGCTACGCTTTCCATGACCATTGCAGGTGGAATTCTGAACTACTTCATTTTTATTCCCGCGTATGCAGTGGTGCTAGGCTATCCGGTCGATGCGTTTGTCAGCATGGCAGCTAAGGTTAACTCGTCCGTTGTAGACTTGAGAACGTTAATCCTGTTTGCCATCATGCCTTTCAATTTTCTAAAGGCCATCATTGTTTCTGTGAGTGGATTTGGATTGTTTAAGGCTTTACAGCCTTTGTGGAAAATGAACTGAGTAGGGAAAGACTCTGGAGGAATCCAGGGTCTTTTCTTATGCTTGCTGTCGATCTCCCAATTGGGCAATACTAAGTTGAGGGGGATTGTGCTGTGATTAGACGCTCAATTTGTTGGTTTTTCCGTATTGTTCTTTTGTACTTTTTATATGTAATCGTGGCTGGAATCGTCTACTTTGGCTTGACCTATCGCTCAGCCGATTCTTATTTAGCCAACACAAATGTGGATAGATTTTGGGGAGAAGGTCTCGGCAGTGATCGGGTAGCATTGATCGAAGAGTGGGATGAAACCATCGGGGTCCGTTTGGGACTCATCAGCAACGCGCAGGATTCGATTGACACAGCCTATCACAGTCTTCATTCGGGGCTGGCTGCTGATGTGTTTCTTGGTTCACTTCTGGAAGCAGCCGACGGGGGTGTACATGTTCGTATCTTAATGGATGGGATTTTTCACGGACTATATGGCAGTATGTGGGATGTTCGTTATGCCCTGCAGAAACATCCCAATGTCGAGTTTAGGTTTTATGAGCCCTTTGATCTGCTGCGCCCTTGGACTTGGCAGAATCTTTTACATGACAAGCTGCTGATTGTTGATGGGAAAGTAGGCATTATCAGCGGACGTAATATGGCCAATCGTTTTTACATGCCTGACTATATGACCAAAGATGTAGTTTTTGATCGTGATGTAGCCGTTATTCAATGCGACCATAGTCTAGGGGAACAAAGCGGCGTAACCCAAATGAAGGAGTATTTCGATTTGTTGTGGGATCACCCTTACACTGTGAACCCAGTCTACAAAATGAGCAAAAAGAGAAACCAGCGTGCTGAGGCTCGAAGGGATTACTTGGCACATCAACTTAATTGGTTTAGGGACGAATACTCCGAATACCTTTTTGATGCTGAAAAATGGCTGAGGGTAAAGAGCGTCCCAACCTCGAAAGTGACTTTGATTCATAACCCCATTCAACGAGGTAATAAGGCACCTTGGGTATGGGTTGAATTAACACGTCTTGCAGAACAGGCTGAAGCCTCTTTGTTAGTACAGAGCCCCTATCTCGTACCAACGCAGGCTATGTTAAAGTATCTAGACAAGGATTCTCTAGCTGGCAAAGAGCTCGTTTTGCTGACCAATTCCGTTGCAGCCAGCCCCAACCTATCAGCTATTGCTGGATATGAACGAAAAAGGGGACTTATGGAGAATTTGGCTGCGCAGATCTGGGAGTATAATGGGCCAGGCTCTTTGCATGGTAAAGCCTTAGTCTTTGATCACCACATCAGTGCAGTAGGTTCGTTTAACATTGATGCTCGCAGCAGCTTTTTAAGTACGGAAACGATGCTAGTCATTCACAGTGAGGAGTTCAATACTCTGTTACGTCAAGCCATCAAGAACAAAATGGAGCAGAGTCGACCAGTAATTCAAGGCGAATCAGATACTTGGGAAGGGGTAAACAAGGCTGTGTCAACCATACCATGGTCCAAACGGGCAGTGGTTTCACTATTAAGAATATTTTCTGGAATATTTGATTTCTTGTTGTGACTTAGAAAGTAGTATTAATAGGCTGCTGCCTCAGCTCTGTACGTTTGAGGAAGACGGGACAAATGTGGATGTCTTCAGATCGCACTTCAGACCGCTTTTGAATGGGATAGAAAGCATCCAAGATGGTCGACATATTAGATGCATTGGGCGTTCACTGTTCAAAGGGTGTTGTATTTGGTAAACAGCTTTACCAGTCGGGGTACTTGGAGCGGGCTGTTTGTCAGGGAAGTCCCTTTCCTATTATTTACGATAGGATAATTAAAAAGTCTCGGAGCTGCTCCGAGACTTAAGTGTATTGACTGCTAGAACATTAGGTAGGTGGCTGGTATCCAACTCATGCTGGGCCATTGATCCACCTTCTGACGAGGATGACTTTCTATTGATACGTACTTTTCTACTTGGGTATTCCATTTTGGATTAAGGCCTTTAAAATCCCAATACGGAACGCGGACATTAAGAAGATTCTTTTTCATTTTTTAATCTCCTTTCTTGTTTAAGTGCTAAAACGAGATAACAAAAAGCGCACAATAAGCTTTCATATGCTTATCATACGCTTGGTGTACTCCTGTGAGGTTAGCTGACGGGTTAGGACGCCCAAGTCGCCCTTCTTGACTGAAAAAATCAAGATTCACCCCAACAAATTGGTTCCCCCACTCCCTAAACGGTCTTCGGAGATTTCATCTATATTTTAACATGAGAGTGAATAATTGTCAAGTGGTTGGGTAAGGAATTTTAACACGGAGTTTAATATAGATTCAAAATGGTTATCTAATTTGTCGGCTTTCCCGTTCGTAATGACTTCTTTAAGAATATATTACCGTACGACTTATGAATTGTCAAATCTCTTTGGATAGCAATCCTAAAAGAGGAGACACTATGCGTACAAAGGGGCGAGGAGGGATAAGCATTCCCCACACTAGAGATTTTTTGGGACGTAAAGGCTACAAAGAACCGGAACGGATGGAAGAAGGACATCGACCGAAAGGGAGTCCTGTAAAACGAGAATCCCAAAGCCAAGACGTGCAGATGGAGACACTTCCCCATCCTGATAATCGGGAGGATACAAGAAGTGGCGTAGAGACACGAAAAAGGAAAAGAGAACCAACAGTAGAAAAAGACTAATAGGGGGTTAGCACACTACGCTAACCTTTTTTCATCGTCAGTTTTGGAGGGAGTGAAAGACAGTGCCTAAGGAGCGGTTGATTGCGTTGTTTTGGGCACTAGTATTTTTGGTTGTTCTTTGTCCAGCTGCTGCCGGGAGTGGACGGGCAAATGAGAAGTTTCTCATCATTCATTTGGATGCTGTGTCGTCTCTTGATTTCTTTAGGGAACTAGAGGCGGGAAATATTCCGAACATTGCCAGTGCTTTTGAGGAAGGTCATCATGTACGTTATGGTCTCAGCTTGTACCCAGGAGGAACAGAAATCATTTACCCTAGGTTGAAGTCTGGTTGGGATAACTCGGTCCATCACACTGTTGGCTGGGGCTATCTAAATCGGGAAACTGGGGAAATAGTGGGGGACATTCAAGTCTTTCTTGAGATGTTTCGGGGTTTTCCTAGGCGAAATCGTCATCAGTTCTTGTTGGGGCTGCCGGTTTTAAGGCACTTGGCAGGTCTTTCGTTACTGAATGTTCCTCGATTGCTCGAAACTCAAGACGTTGTTGAGTTTTTCTGGTTCAATACAGATGTAATGGGGCATCTGTTAGGAAAAGACGCTCATTTGGAGAGTCTGTACTGGTTTGACTACTATTTTGGTCTGCTGCTCGATTCAGGCAAGTTGAATAATGTTAATCTGGTGCTGTATTCGGATCATGGAATGACAACACATGATGTGCAAGTAATAAATCACAACAGTATTATTTCCGAAGTTCTTGGGGAGCATTTGCTCTATTTTGCCTACCCTAATGTTTACCTCGTGGATCCTGGGAAGAAAATGGATGTGGCTAAAATCGTAGGGGCCCATCCCCAGATCGATCTGGCCCTTACTATGCCGGCACACAATAAGGTGTTGGGCTATCACAATAGTGGTGTTTTTGAAGTGAATATGCGGGATGGGGAGTTTCAGTATCTATACGAAGAAGAGGATTTGTTTGACTATAGTTCTCTTAATTATGATGGTGCTTTCCTGTCAAAAGAAGACTGGCTGAGTCTAACCCGCGAACATCGGTACCCTGGGGTACCGCCAAATATATTTTCTTATCTAAGCAACCCCAATACTGGTGACATTGTTATAGTTCTCAACCCGCCTCGGATTCCTTATGCTATTAGGGCACAGCGCGGTAATCATGCTGGTCTGCTAAATACTGACACTCAAGTTCCTCTACTTTTGTTTGGGCCAGCGTTTCGGGATCTAGATTCTTTTGAGGAGTTTTGGCTTCATGAGTTGTATTCGGTTCACCTGTCAATGATCGATTTTCAAGCTCAGCCTTATCGGGAAAACCACTGTATTACTCTCTTGCATCCTTCTAAATTTGACGTAGTTTTGTCTCCTACTCACCGATGGCGGTTTGGCGCGGTTTTTTCCGAAATGGTGATTGAACCTTTCTTGGAAGTGGACTTGTACAGCTCCTTTCTAACTCGATTGTGGGTGGGTTCAGGTGTGGCGAATGGTCGGTTAAATCTACAGTTTCGCGTGGAGGCCTTCTTGAGTGATTGGAGTATTGAATGGCTGAAACGGCCGAATTCAGACAGTCACTGGCGTTTCTTCTGGCGGATACACGATCAAATTGAAGCTGTATGCTCCAACAGTGGTATAGGGTTTCGCTTTTTCTTTTGATTAACGCTGTAGATAGGGGCGAAGGGTCCCTTCGCTTCCTCGAGAGCAATCACTAAACAAGTGAGAATAAAGTGGAGGTGCATAGAGAATGACTGAAAAAACAGTAGCGACCTTTTCCATTGTGGGATTTGATCCACAAACTCAAGAACTGGGAATTGCCGTTCAGTCTCGTTTCTTAGCTGTGGGATCGGTAGTACCTTGGGCAAAAGCTGGTGTGGGCGCTGTGGCAACCCAATCATTTGCCAACACCGCCTTTGGACCAAGAGGTTTAGCTCTCCTAGAAGAAGGGAAGACTGCTCAGGAAGCCCTAGATATTCTAATTCGTGAGGATGAAGGTCGTGGGAAACGACAGGTGGGAATTGTAGATGGGCAGGGTAGAGCAGCTTCCTACACAGGTGATAAGTGCCTTAAATGGGCAGGCGGTATTACTGGCGAAAACTTTGCAGCCCAGGGAAACATTTTGGTCAGCCAAGAAACAGTTGAGGCCATGGTGGAAACATTTCTGGCAGCAGAGGGGGAATTGGCTCACCGTCTGTTAGAGGCGCTGGAAGCGGGACAACAGGCAGGCGGTGATTCTCGGGGACAGCAGTCGGCAGCGCTGTTGATTGTTCAGGAAGGTGCAGGATACGGCGGGTTCAATGATCGAAAAGTCGATTTACGGGTAGACGATCACCATGAACCTATTCAAGAATTAAAGCGTTTGTATTTATTACATCAAGAAATTTTCAGGACAAAAAAATGACCGGACGTATAAGAAACAAAGTATCGTGGTTCATAACTGCTCTCTTCAGTATAGTATTTTTCTTTTGTTCCTTAACGATTGAGGCTGGTGTATTAAGGATATCGCCAGAAATGGAACTGCTGGCTGGTGTATTGAGTCAAACAACATGGATAGAACAACATGGCCCTTCTGGTGAAGGTAATGAGTACTATCGTGCTCTAAAGACTTTCTTTACTCCATATAAAGATCATAAGGCCATTAGGATCGCACAAGAGCTGACCACAAAGGGTTTTACTTATGACGCACCACCAGCGTTCATATGCCATTTAGGTCCCCTACCTGAGCTGGAAGTGGTCTATGAATATAGTGACTACATTGCGGGCAGGGCAGGAGGACGGCAGAAGCTGGAGAATTTTCGGATTGCTCTAAGAGACTTGGCGGAGACATCAGGGTTTCTAGCGTTTTTTGAAGAGTGGATGCCGTTCTTGGACGAGATCGTAAGGGAGACAGGTACAGGTTTCCGTTTTGATGTTGTTACAGGTTGGCTGATGGATTTCTTTGGTTGGGAGGCGCAAGAGTTTCATTTAATTATAACTCCCAGTATGTTCCCTGGCGGAGGCTATGGGGCAACTATAACAACAGAGGACAACAGGCTCATTGCCTACCAGATTATTCGGGAGCAGGGTCAAAGCAGCACGAAACCTCAGTTCCCTTCAGGTACATCACTGGAAAATTTAACGACACATGAATTAGGTCATTCCTTTGTTAATCCCAGTTTGGAGGCTTATCCTGATCGTGCCAATAATCTCAAACCATTGATGTGGCCTGTAAGAAAACTCATGTATGAGCAGGCGTACACCACTATTGATACATTCCTCAATGAGCAGGTATTGCGTTCCGTAGAGGTTATGGCCGCCCATGAGTTATACGGGCTGGAAGTAAGGGAACAGGTTATGGCCTATCATGAACGGGTTGGTTTCTATCTTACTCAGTTTGTTGTGGAGCAGCTCCGGTTTTATCAGGCAAATAGAGAAAGATACCCTACCTTCCGCGATTTTGTACCCTATCTCTATGATCAACTAGATCGTTATCAGAAGGAGACTAGTTCGTTAGGGGATCGTATTTTAGGAAGGTTCTTGATTAAGGGGAAGATCAGCCTTAAGACTGATCTTTTACCCTACCTCAGCCGCTGTTTGGAGTTGGGAATGGTTGGTATGATGAATGCAGCATACTGTTAATGGAGTTGATGAAACATGACTCAACCAAAGATTCCTCTTTGGCAGCGGCTGTTTATTAATCGTGATTATGCTCTGCTGTTTTGGGGGCGGCTAGTGTCTCAGATCGGTGATGGTGTCCACTACTTTGCTCTTACCTGGCTAGTCCTAGATTTAACAGGTTCTGGTGCAGCTTTGGGTACGATGCTCTTCGCCTCCTCTTTACCTGCCATTTTGTTGGCTCCTTTTACAGGCGTGTTGGCGGATATGTGGGATAGGAAGACCATTGTAGTATGGATGGACATTATCAGAGGATTAGTACTTCTGAGTTTAGCAGGGATCTATTATGCTGGTCATTTAACACTTCCGGTGTTATACGTTGCTACAATCCTGTCGTCCCTATGTGGTGTCTTGTTTGGCCCGGCCATTTCTGCTTCTATTCCTGGAATGGTAAAAAAAGATGAGCTAGTAAGGGCAAATGCTCTCAATAATCTCTCGCGCAGTGCCACAGGCATTATTGGACCGGTGGCAGGGGCACTATTGCTAGGAGCAGTAGGTTACTTTGGAGTTTTCTTAATTAACGGCATCTCATTCTTGTTATCTGCTTTGTCAGAAATGTTCATTCGGTTCCCGAAGGTAGAACGGCAGGTAGATTCTGTTGGGGGCGAGAATCATAGTATCGGCAGACAGTTTTTGGGCAATTTAAAAGATGGGTTTGTTTACATTTGGAGTAACGGTGGTTTGAGGACGATTATCCTGTTCGCAGTTGTTCTCAACTTTATGGCCTCACCAGTGTTTAGCGTAATATTCCCTTATTTTGGTAAGGAAGTACTGCAGATGGAGCCTCAGCATTACGGCTTTACCCAATCAAGCTTACCTATAGGACTGCTTGTAGGCACCTTCATTATTGGACTGCTTACTCAGAAGTTTCCCAAAGATCGGTTATTGGCTGTTGGAATAGTCGGTCAAGGAATTATTGTTAGTCTGATGAGTATCATTGCTCTACCAGCGGTTTATCAGACTATGAGTCCTATGGCTGTCCTAGTTAGTCTGGTTGTACCCATCTTCATGCTGGGGGTTTTGAATATTTTAGTTAACGTCCCATTTCAAGTGATGCTGCAGGAAACGGTACCTAATCATTACCGAGGAAGGGTGTTTGGACTCTTAGACAGTATGGTACAGATGCTCGTACCTATTTCAATGGCCTTGTTTGGAGTTTTAGTAGATGTAATAGCCCCATTCTACTTCTTCCTTATTATGGGATTCGTCAGTATTGTGTTGGGCTCGGCAATGGGACTATCAACCAATATTCGGGCTATGTATGATCAGCCCATTGAAGTAACAGATGGAATGGAAAAGCATGTCTGAGAATTGACTTTTGACCGAGACCCTCTTCTTTGGAGAGGGTTTTCACGTTAAGAATGTAGGTTTTCCAACCCATTTGTTGAAATATAGAAATGCAGGCACAAGAAAGGAGAATCTCCATGGATTTCTATTTGGATAGTGCTAATCTGGATGAAATCTGCTCTGTGTCGTGGTTCCCTATTCGCGGTGTAACTACTAATCCTACTATCGTTGCCAAAGAGAACCGACCCTTCTTGTCCTTAATGGAGGAGTTAATAGATCTCAAGCTTCCTCAGATCCACGCACAAGTTCTTGCTGATACAACAGAGGAAATGGTGGAAGAAGCGAAAATGCTTATTCGGTTGTCTCCTGGCACAATAATTCCTAAAATACCAGTTACCCCTGCTGGTATTCACGCCATATGGCGGTTAGCGCAGGATGGTTACAAGATAACGGCTACAGGGGTGTTTACTGTGGGTCAGGGATTGGCAGCAGCGAAGAGTGGTGCTCAATACATCGCTCCGTATATCAATCGAATTGATCAGACAGGACAGTCAGGGGTTAGTATGGCGTGTGAACTCAAGGCAGCCTTAGAGACATATAATCTACCTGCCACTATCTTGGCGGCCAGTGTGAAGACGCTTTACCAGCTCAAGGGCCTTATAGAGGGCGGCATTCAAGGTATTACAGTACAGGCCGATTTCCTAAATCAAGTTGTCTATCATCCCTTAACAGAGCAGGCGGTGGAAGGGTTTACTCAAGATTGGCTAAAAACATTCGCTTTAAGGACATTAGATGCTCCGGTGAAGTCTCGGGGGAAAGAATAGTAGAGGGGAGTAAAGGATATGCATCTGCACCATCTTGGTGTTGTAGTCAATGATTTGGAGGAGACATTAGAGTACTACTGTGAAATATTGGGTGCGAAAATTCTGTGGAAAGAAGAGACGCCTCAACAAGGAAGTCAGACAGATACAATCTATGGATTTAAGGGAACTAAAGTGCTGGTTGCAGGAATCGAGCTGTATGGCGTGATGATTGAGTTTTTTCAGCTTCTGTCGCCGCGGCCAGTTAATGATCAGGGTCGATCTCTGAGCTATGAAACTCTAGGCTGGAAGCATCTTGCATTTTCTGTGGAAAACATTGAACACGAAGTAGAGCGGTTAGCAGAGCGGGGGGTAAAGTTTCTGTTTCCAATCCAAACCTTACCACATGGAGTTAAGATCGTGTACTTCGTGGACCCAAATGGTATTATGCTTGAGTTAATCCAACCACATGAAGAGTAAAGACGGGATATGAGCGATGGAGGTGTATTAGAAATTGAGCCAAAATCCAATCATTGATGTCTTGATGCAGCGGGTGTCGCTGCGCAAATACGCTGAGCGGTCCATCTCTCAAGAACATAAAGAAATGATTCTCAATGCTGCAATGCGGGCTCCTACAGCGGGAAACATGATGATGTATTCTGTGATTGTAATAGAAAACCAGGACACCAAGGACACCCTTTCTAAGACATGTGATAATCAGCCGTTTATTGCTGAAGCCCCTTTAATAATGATATTCGCAGCTGATCTGCAGCGCTGGTATGATTATTTTGAATTAAGCAGTGTAGGTGAATATTGCAAGAAGAGAGGTCTAGAATTCACAGGTCCCAGTGTGGCAGAGCTGTTTCTAGGATGTAGTGACGCCCTAATTGCTGCCCAAAACGCTGTCATAGCTGCTGAGAGCCTAGGAATTGGATCGTGCTATATAGGGGATATAATGGAGAATTATGAGATTCATAGAGACTTGTTGGCACTGCCGCCTTATGTCTTTCCTATAGCAATGTTGTGTTTAGGCTATTATCCCAAAGGGAAACGCCTTCAACCGAAGGAGCGCTTTGACACAAAGTATATTGTTTCAGAGGAGCGATATCAAAGACTAGAACCTGTAGATTTGAAAGCAATGTTTGCCCAAAGGGAGAGCAGAGTTATGCCTGGCAATCCTTATGAAGCTGAAAACTTTGGTCAGTTTATGTATGCTCGAAAGCTCGGGACCGACTTTGCTCGAGAAATGAGCCGGTCCATTAAGAAAGCAATGGAGGGTTGGTATGTTTAGAATTAAAACAACGCGACCACAGGAATTCATTGAAATCACAGGGCGAATCGAAGAAGTCGTTAGAGAACAAGGGGTTGTCTCTGGAATGGTGACTGTCTTTGTTCCTCATACTACAGCTGGCATAACCATCAATGAGAATGGGGATCCAGATGTGGTCCATGATATTTTAACCAGTCTTGAAAACGCATTTCCAGAAAAGGGGAATTACAGGCATTTTGAGGGTAATTCCCATGCCCATATTAAGGCTTCGTTAATGGGCTCGTCGATCACTGTTCTAGTGGAAAATGGTAGGCTGAAACTGGGTACATGGCAGGGGCTGTACTTATGTGAGTTTGATGGACCTCGCACTAGAACGATTTACGTAAAAGCAATCAGTGATTAAGGAACAAGTTGAAGGAGATCTCCAGCGAGGTCTCCTTTTTCATTTACTTTAGTATCTCAGCTGTATTGCCTTTTCCACTTCATTAATAACTTGTTCTGCACTAAGACCTGCTGCTTGAATAACTGCCGCTTTGGTCGTAATAGATTGATCTCCCAAGAGATCGTCATCCATACCGCTTACTACAACTACCGCAGCCTTATCTAGTCCTTCTTTTAAGCTTGCCACATTGTATCCTTGGTTTTCTAATGCCTGCCGTACATTGGCCAACTTGTCATCTACAGCAATCGTTCTTGCCATTACTATCACCTCAGAGTCTATATTTGGGTTTGTTAAGGAGCAACCTTGGGTGTGTTTTCTAAGTACTGGTGAAAAAGATACTCTCCGAGAGCTATGAATAAACCTAGAGCTACTAATGTTCCTAGGGTGGTTCGAAAACCGAGAGATGCTAAATCCATGATATAGGCAATCAATCCAGCCATCACTCCGTCACCTATGGACGCTGTAATATTTCCTGCAGCAGGTAGAACAACGAGATCACCTACTAAATAATTGGCTGCAGCAGCAACTAGGGCAAAGAGCGTTATTATGGGCCATGGATTACTATCAAAAAGTGATAGAGTCAGTAGAGCGATAAGCAGAGTCATTACAAACTTGAACAGTAGTGCACCTGCTGTTTTACTCATAACATCAATCCTTCCTCTATCGTTAGTAATAACCAAGAAATAAAAGAACAATACTAGTTGACAAATAGAAGGTGATGACATATACTAATAGTGCACTAGCTGTCTAGTGCACTATGGCTTTGCGGGGGTGATGATTGCTTGGAAATCAACTTTGATCAATCAATCCCAATTTATCTGCAGATTATTGATGAAATTAAGCGGTTGGTTGCCACGGGAACTCTACAGCCTGGGGATAAACTCCCATCCCAAAGAGATTTAGCTGCAGAGCTAAAAGTGAATGCCAATACAGTCCAGAGGGCATATCGGGAAATGGAATTACTGGGACTTGTAGAAACCCTACGGGGTCAGGGCACATTTGTTTGTGACGATCATCAAATTGTGGAGAGTACCCGAAAGGAGATGCTCACAAATCTAGTGAATGATTTTCTTCAGTCCATGCGCTCTTTGGGGTGTAGTGAACAAGAAATACTCAAACGAGTGGGAGATGGACTTTTTGAGGACAGAGAGGTGAAAGATCGATGATAGATTCTGAAAGAGTTGTTGTAATAGAGGGACTCAGGAAAAGGTATCCAGGGGTGAATGCCTTAGCCGGTATTGACTTGACCTTGTCAAGGGGAGAAATATGGGGACTCCTTGGACCTAATGGCAGTGGGAAATCGACGCTGCTGAAGTGCCTCGTAGGGCTGGTTCGCCCAGACGCTGGTCGGATTGAGATCTGCCAAGAGCCCTTCTCTAGAAGGGCCAAGGCTAATATAGCTTTTGTTCCAGAAGTAGACAATCTTTATCGATGGATGACAGTCCAGGAAACGATGGACTTTATTGCAGCTTTTTATGATGATTGGCAGCCGCAGCGGGCGAAGGAATTACTAGACTTTATGCGCCTTGATCCTAAATCAAAAGTAAGCACTCTGTCTAAAGGGATGAAAGCTAGGCTTAAACTAACTCTAGCTCTTGCTCGGAAAGCGCCTCTCGTTCTGCTTGATGAACCCTTGAGTGGGATTGATCCTTCATCTCGTGATCGTATCGTAGAAGGGATTGTGCGGCAGTTCAAGAGTGAGGAACAAACGATGGTTCTTTCCACCCATGCCGTTGGCGAAACAGAGCGGCTGTTTGACTCAGTGATCTTTCTTGAAGAAGGGCGAGTGCGTCTCGTTGGTAGTGCTGAAGATTTGAGAATGGAGTACGGAAAGTCTATTAACGATCTGTTTAAGGAGGTTTATGCCTAATGGGCAAATTTCTACGCTTGTTACGAAAAGACTTGGAGGCCAGTAAATGGCCAGTGACCATGCTTTCTGGTGTAAGCCTCATTTGGTATTTGTTTCTACGCCTCAAGTTGGAATCTACGTGGTCTCTTTCCCAAGTAATGTTCCTACTTTGGTTCCCATTGATGTTCCTGCCGTTTTGGCTGATATGGGAGAGCTTTCAGACGCTGCGAACAGAGTGGCGGGAGGATACGGCTTACACTCTCATTGTTCTACCCGTACCTGGCTGGTATATTACCCTCTCGAAGCTGTTGGCGATGTTTGTTGAATATAGTCTTCTTCTTGCGGTAAATATTGGTGGTATTTTGGTCATTTTTAGAACCCAATTGCCAGAAATGTTTGGATCACTCTTGCAGGAACTGCCTGTTTCATGGCTTATCCGCAGTATGTTTATTCTGTATTTGGCTAGTTTAGGCATTTTCACCTATGCCATTGTTTTCATTCAGCTAGCATTCGTTGTAAGTAAAATGGTTGGTCGTTTACAAGGATTGGTTGCCCTATGGGTACTGGCTTTGGCCAGCTGGTTTGTTAATCGGATGGGGATTCTGCTTGAGCCACTATTCCGGTGGGTACCCCCTGTTTCCCTTGATCGGCTCTTCCATATGGAGCGTGTTGGTGTTACCTATGACTCATTTCTCTGGAATCTATCTCCACAGATTGGAATATGGTTGGCTGTCTTGGCTCTGTTTATTTTGACAGCTTGGCTCCTTGAAGAGTATGTGGAGATTAATGAATAGGGGGTAGAGCTGATGAAAGTTCGTCGAGTGACCTTAGCCGTACTGCTGTTAATCACAGCAGTGGCCGTTGCTGATATTTGGTATCTGGGTGTGGGAGCATTTTCTGGCCCACCCCACTTTGAAGTGAAACTGCAGTGCAAAGATTCGTGTGATTATCCGAGTAGTGTAAAGAAACAGCGTTTTACAGTGCTGAGTTCGGACTTGACTTCTATCCAAATTGAAAACCAGTACGGGGAAATTACAGTAAGGGGTACTGAAGGCGATGAAATGACGGTTGTTAGTACCATTACGGTATACGGGGATACGGAGGAAGATGCTGAACAGTATCTAGAGACGGTACAAGTTATTGAGACGAAGGAAGATTCGGGAGCAGCTGAATATATGCTGCCGAATGTGCCCGCTGGCCCTGAAATCCGAGGCGTGATTGTGAATTACGAGGTAGACTTACCAAAGAACTTGGCAGCTTCGGTGGGAAGTCAGTATGGTACCATTCGAGCTGATGAGGTAGAAGGAGAAATGGAGATTAGTGCTTCATTCAGTGATGTCATGGTCCATGGATTTAAGGGAATACTTAAGGCGGATACGGAGTTTTCAACTCTAGATATTCAAGATCTTGCAGGGAGTTTCGATTTAGATGACTCTTATTCGACTGTAAAGCTAGACTTAGTGGATGTACAGGAGGGTTATCGTTTTGATCTGCGATTAGAGTATGGAAGTCTGCATCACAATATGCCTTTGGAAAAGAAAGTAGATGATGGAAATGTCATCCGGGCAGCTGGAAAAACTCAAGCTGGAAATTTCCCCATTCGGATTCGTTCAAGTTTTGGAACAGTTCATGTTCATGTGAAATAGTCTAAAGGCGCTAGGCATCACTCTAGCGCCTTTAGACCGCCTCACCAGGCAATGATATCATGCTCTTTAACGGTCATGAAAAAGAGACTTAGTATGAACAAAGGATTAGTAGATACAGCCCATGACTTCATAAAAAGAGCAATACCAAATAAGACCAAACCAATTCCTCGAAAGGCAAAACTGCTGAGTTTTGAGTTGGGAACCAAATAGTCTTGAATGAACATACCGACTGTAAAAGATGCCATCACGATTATCCAGTGAAACACGGTCCCGTCATTCGACAAACCCCGAAAGGCCAATCGCAAGAGAAGAATAAGTGAGAGGATGGCCAAGAACATGATATGAAAGTATGCCTTTTTCTGTTCTGCTGGTAAAGAGCGGTTAACCTCCCTTTTCTTGAGCATTTCAACATCCTCCTTTCTATCGCCATTGCGCTCTGTGTTGTGCCTCTATATTAAGTATAACAGATATTAATAAAAAAAAGTCAACAATAGAAAAAGTCACCAGCACTTTTTGAAGGAAAGAACTGGTGACTTGGCTTTTAGAGGATAAACCCTTTGTCTAGAAGTAGTTTTCGAGCTTCTAAAGCATCTTCATTGGCCACAAGCACGACAGGGCCTGTGCAGCCCATCCCTGTCTCAGCGTAGATGCCTGATTTCCACAGTAATTGAGCTGCTTCTTCAATCTCTAAAACATCGATTCCAGAAATCTCCTCATCCACCGGTTTGGGAGGTGGACTTAGATCCTCAGTTTGAGAGGAGGAAAGTACGAGTCCACTTCGGGCAGCTCTAGTTAACTCAGATTGGACAATTCCGTGGAGATTTGCTTTAGCCATGGAAGCAGCATATTCTATGGCATTTGCGATAACGGGGGCACCAGATGCTCGTGAAATGATGCAGACAATCTTATCATAATCTTCTCCCACGCCTGGTCCATAACCGTATCCTAATGTTTCATAATTTCCTCCAGTTGTAAGGGATGACAGCATTTTAACCAGAATATTTCCTGTTAGGGAATCGGTAACTAGAACCTGACAGGCACCGCGGAGGATATCGTTACCGCGCATAATAAGTCCGCCACCTTCCCTAATCGATTCTGCCCAATGAATTTCATAGCCAGAAACCTGAAGGTCGAGTAAAGCTCGTTCTGCCGCTCTAGCTCCATCTACATTTAAAATGCCTACTGTTGGTTTTGAGATACCCAGCGCTTTGGCAGTGGAAATCCCGAGGATTGCATTCTTAATCATAGCGTCAATGCGATTGGCCGCTGCCATTCCAGTGGTAGAAGCAATCAGCATTTCACTACCCGTTCCTGGTGCGCATACCCGCCCAATTGTGGTTACACCTAACGGGAAATTGTAGTGCATGGTAACACAAGCATCTAGCTGTCCTGTTTCAAGGAGACGTTCCATAGTCGTTCGCTGTTCCTCTTCTGTGGCAGCTTCGATTGTTTCAAGGTCACTGTTGTTTTTTGGACCGATACAGAGCACACGAATATCTGTGCTGATTTTTTGGGCTAGTTCTGCGCCGCGGAGCACCTCTTCCATACCGTGTTCACTGCCTTGGAGGGTAATCCCAATATTCCAGGTTCGTCTTCGCTCTCGTGGACTAGTTCTATCGTCGTTGGTGCCAGGATTAGGTTCTATAATAAATGAGATACCGTCAAAAAGATTTGTCATACGGGCCAAGAAAAGGCTGCCCTTTCCAATAATCATTGCTCGTTTCATTTCACCTTTTAGAATAGCTTTACGGGCAAATCCTATATAAGGAACTCCTGAAGGGATGTGACCTTGGGTTGGGGCCCAGCCCTTCATACCGTGTTTTACCACAAAGTCGTTGAGTTCTGACCGTTCTAGAACACCCTGCTTTACTCCTAAAGCAGCAATCATCTTAAAGTTTGCCAGGGGAACATCGCCTGCTCCTGCAGGAACAGTAATCTCAGGATTCTGCATTTCCACACTGTACTTGTCAATATCTTTTATGGATAATCCTGCTTCTTTTAGAGGATCTGTTACTAAGGATGTTGTAACAGCTTGAGGTGAAGATCCTGTGCCAATAGTGTGGCGTCCCACAGCATCGGTTCGGATAATAGGACTGCGGTTATCGTTCTCACTGATTAGGATGGCAAAAGTCCCTAACATATCTTCTAAAACAGGAACATTCTTCTTTACATGATCTCGGGAGTTCATGCCCAATTTGGCTGAAGCGCCACCACCAACAACGACCACGTTCTTGTAAATACCTGATTTTACTAATGCAGCAGCATTAATAATTCCATGGGCAGGTCCAGCACAGAAGGAGCGTGTATCAGAGCCGGTGGCACTAACGCATCCACAAACCTCTCCAATTGCTTTGGCAAAGTTGCCACCGCCTCGTTGATTCATGTCCCCGCAAGCTTCCTCTGATGTTTCAATAATGTAATCAATTTCTGCTGGATCGATTTTCGTCTGCCAGATGAGGCGTTTTAGACCAAGGCTTGCACTGGCTTTGGCCACGAGATTCTCAAAGATTACGTTAGCACTGAGGTTTGCATCTGATTCATGTGCTTGTTTGATACACCCAACCACTTCCCCGTTATACTTTAAGGGAACTGCCATCTCGCTGTTCAGCAGTTTAGTGATCTGCTCATTAGTATGACCTTGTCTTACGATTGCCAATTCTTCCTTGGAGAAGAGAGGATGATTGGTCAGTTTCTCAGCTGTTTGATTGGCAAAGGTTGTCTCTAAGAAAACTAGATTGAACGAATCAGATATCTTCATTAGAGCGATAAATTCATCTAGGGGAAATATTTCGCCAAAGGTTCCCGTCCGGTTAGGTTCTAGGGGATGTTCATACCATGGTTGAGGAATACTACCTAATTCCTCCGGAGTGATGTTACCGATGTAGCATTGGTTCGGTGGGTAGGCAAGTGCATCCTCATAGGAACGGAGTTGCTCTTGTACATCCTTTAGAAATTGAGATTCAGGATGTTTGGCCCGCTCCATAGTAATGGTGGTTCCATTGGTCAAGACCATATCTGGAGCATGAATAAGACAGTAGCTAGCCCCTTTTATAACTGGATTTGTCAAATAAATACACCTCCACGCATGGAAGAAAAGGGCGGTTTTACCGCCCCTCAGTCTTCGAAAACTGTTTGATCCGTAACAGGTCTAGTGAGAGACATTAGTGCCTTCTCCACTATTTTTCTTCTTAATCCTCGTTCTTCAACTTCCCCTAGCTTCGGATTACCTAATGGATAAGGAATAGCTACTGCTGGAACAATACGATTGGCTCCAACTGTTAAAGAAATGGGGGTAACAGTACAGATATGAACTACAGGCAAACCCATTCGTTCAATTTCCTTTACCATCGTTGCACCGCAACGGGTACAGGTCCCTCAGGTACTGGTAAGGACAACGGCATGAACTCCTTCATTTACCAATTCATGGGCAATCGCTGAAGCATATTTCACAGCATTAGCTACAGAGGTGCCGTTGCCTACAGTAGCATAAAAGTAAGGATAGAGTCTCCCGATTTTACCTTCCTGTTCAAGCTCCCTCAGTACATCTACTGGCAGGACTCGGTTGGGGGATTCATTGGCATAAACAGGATCATATCCTCCGTGGGCTGTTTCAAATTCATCAGAATGAAGGGAGGTAATATTGCTGATATCGTATTTTCCATACTTTGAGGCGCTGGAAGACTCGATTCGATCTGGATTACCTTTAGGCACGATTCCTCCACTTGTAACGAGAGCAATCGTTGCTGTGCTTAAATCTTGTAAGGGGTCAGCAGGAGACACTCTATCGAAGTGGGGAATAGGATACTCTGTTTCAAAGTCTTCTCCAGCTATCTTTTTAAGGAGCATGTCGATAGCTCGTTCGGAACCACGTTTATCTACCTGAATATTTGTTCGAATACCTCGACTCAAGTATCCTTCTTCTCTTGGTGACCCAATAGGTTCGTTTTGCAAAATCTTGGCAGTCAGTTTTGCCATGGCAGGTAGGGCCTGACGCATACCTGCTGCCGAGTTGGAAGTTTCTATAATGTATGCGTATTGTCTGTAACTTTCCACCCCTGGGTTCTCAGGGTACATACCTGATACGGCAGGAATTCCCAACTCATGGGCAATTTTAGACACGGCTCCGCATGCCATCCCGTATCGGCCAGCATTAAAGGCCGGACCAGCTACGACTACATCAGGAGCAAGCTTCTTCAACATGCTCTCTATAGCTCTACCAGCTTCGTCCAAATGTTCATTGAAGTAATCGTCACCACATACCACAGTCCCTACAACTTGGCAGTTTTTTGGAAGAAGCTGTTGAAGCCCCATGGCAGGACCAACTGGTTTATCAAACTGCTTTGGTGGAGTATTGGCTTCTGATTCCCCACCAATTTGACCAAAGAACTGATTTAGATAGCAGACAACTCGTTTTGGTTCCACATCTTAACCTCCGTTTGTCCGTTCTCGGTACGTGGTCACTTCTTTAATAATATGGTCTACATCTAAGACCATTTCCATCATGCTGATTTGTTCGTCCCAAACGTCATCAGGAATAATATCCTTTAGTTCGAAAATGTGATACACGGGGAGTTCCAACTGAACTCCTGTCAATGGACCTGCAAAGGTTGGATCGCCAGTTGTTACTGTTTCGGCAGCTAAACCCGAAGCTTCTGCTTCTGCGCCACCTAGTACGACCACGACGTTATCCTTTCCATATTTTTCAACCAACTCTAAGATGCGAGTTTGGTTTTCCAGATCCATTGCACCTGCGGCCGTTCAAACAAAGCATTCGGTGGTTGAAAAGACGACGGTGCCGCCGGCCTTTTCAATACACTCTTCAATAGCCGGACCAGGAATACCGTCACGATCGCCAATGACAGCAATATTCTTGCCTTTTAAATCTACCATAAGAGCATTCCTCCTTCTAATATTCTCTAGCTGTAAGTCTATTAAATCCAAGTTCATTGGTGGCTCCAATAATTGCCTGCAGTTCCACTGTAATGGTTCCACTGCTCTCCATATTTCCTTTGAAACCACCAGCAATTACATCTGCCATATCTTGGTTTCCAATTACCTTCTCTAATGGCGGGAGAGTAACAAGAGCATTAGCATTTCCTGTACTGACTACTGCGTTAGCTAGAGGGCTTCCATCAGCTAAGGATTGAGACGTTCCGTCTTGACCTGCATACTCGTCAGTAATAAGTACGGTTTTAATGCCCTTGCTTTCAATTTTAGTGCAGTTCATAATCAGATCTGTATCAGGGTTGCCAAATCCTTCTTCCGATATAATAACACCGTCTACATCTAGGAATTCTACAAGTTTGGCCACCATGTCCGATGAACGCTGTTTGTCCATTAAGGTTACGTTCTCGTTTGTTATGATACACCCTACAAAACAGAGCTCCTTACCGTGTCTAGCCAGTAGATCGTGGATAACAGGATTGTTTTGATGATGATATGTCGTGTTTTTGTCGCAGGCAGATACACAGTTGCCGCTTACAATGGCGCCATCCATGACTTCTGTAGGATGCATGAATGTGGGCACCATATGTTTTACATCTACCCCATAGTAATACGTATCATGGAGCAGGCCTTGACTCTGCAGCATATAGACGTACGCTATTTTTGGTAGGTTTGGATATTTTGTTTCATAGGCAGGAAGGGGTGGAAGCTCATAGGGGAAACGTTCATCTGGCTCCACAGTACGACCTGCTTCTCCTAAGTAGGCAGCTGCTTTCAACCCCATAAGACGTAGGGCCCCTTCATGTTCATACGGCGATATTCCCTTAATGGGCTGGGCTACAATGACCAAATTGTGGAGCTTTGAAAAAGGACAGATTTCAGCTCCAGGTCCAGTCATATCGATGATCCCTTCTTGGTACCCAACAATCTTTCCCGTAGTAACGACAGCCGCTCCCTTTAAGACGTGTGTGCGTCCTCTTCCAACCGTCCCCATTTTACTCACAAAGCCTGGAAAGATACCTCCATCACCTTCCACTTTAGCCCGTGGTTCGATGACATCCTTAACAGGGATGATGCGAATAGAGTCTCCTGGACGGGCTATCTCAAGAGTTACCGAAGCGAGGTGTTCATCGGCTTGTAAGAGTTCTTCTAATTCCTGCTTATTCACAAACAAAACCTGGTCTTCAATTATGGTCTGTTCACCAAACTGAATATCTTTAATATAGATATTGCCGATCTCCACTTTAAGAAATGCACCTCCTCCTCTGATATTTCACGAACCGATAATCTCTTTGATTTTCTGCTCAATTTCTTCTGGAGAAAAATTTCCTGTGAGCTCGTCCTTCTTTTCTCCATTGTGGTAAAACGCAATGACCGGTAGAGACATGACACCTTGGGCTATGGCTAATCGCATAGCTTTGGAGGTATCTAGTGAACAGAATTTCAGATAATCAGCGTACTTTTCGGCCAGCTTTTCTACATGAGGAGTGAGTTCTAGACAGGGTTTACATCTTGGACCCCAAAAGTCTACAAGAACCCAACCCTGACTTTGCGTTACATGTTCATCCCAAGAGTCTTTATCCAAGGCGATCATAGGTGAAGCCCCCCCTTTCTAACATAGTTAACAAATTTTCTTCAACATACTAAGATATTATGCAAGTGAAGGGCAAATCCTTCCGGCTTAGGCTGTAAACTTAACACTTTTATTATATCAAGTTTATTATATTTCAAAACAAGAAAAAGGCAGAGGTTAACCTTACCTCTGCCTTTTTGGAAATTCTATGAAATTCGATGCTAAGCTGCAACGTCCTGAAAACCGATCTTTTTGAGAAACTCTACGGCTCGATTAATATCATGGGCCGTTGCTTCCCGATGTTCAAGTTTGTAATCGAGCCCCATGTTTTCCCATTTCACTCTCCCCATGGTATGGTAAGCTAAGAGCTCTACAGAAGGGGTATGGGGTAAGCTGTCTAAAAACTCGCCCAGTTTGGTTAGTTCTTCGTTTGTATCTGTTAAGCCTGGGATGATTACATAACGTATTACCATTTCAACGCCTCGACTGTTGAGGTCTCGAATCCTTTTGAGGATTCGAGTATTATCCCTAGCTGTCAGCTGTTGGTGTAGGGAAGGAGTAATGGCTTTAATGCTGATCATCCATAAATCAACAAATTCTTCCAAACGTCGAATCCACTGCTCACTGCAGCTGAGAGATGTATCTAGGGCAGTATGGACTCTTTCTTTTTTAAAGCGTTTTGCACACTCGTAAACAAACTCTGCCTGCCGGAGAGGCTCTCCACCAGAAAAGGTGATGCCGCCATTTGTGTAGAAATTACGATTTTTATTAAACTCGGCAAGAATATCATCAGGTGTTAGCCAGCTTCCGTCAGAAGTCCAAGCTATTTCTGGATTATGGCAGAACGAACACTGCATGGGACACCCAGTCAAAAATGTGACAAGCCGAATGCCCGGGCCGTCCACAGTGCCAAAGGGTTCGAATGAGTGGACTAGACCTTTCATCCAACCAACCCCTCTTGGAAAATCGTTCTCTCAATGACTTCCTGCTGCTGTTCGCGAGTGAGCTTAATAAAGTTGACTGCATATCCTGATACTCGAATAGTCAGCTGGGGGTATTTTTCTGGATTTTCCATAGCATCAATGAGCGTTTCTCTGTTAAACACATTGACATTCAAATGCTGACCGCCATTTTGAAATTGACCATCGAGAATAGCGATGAGATTTTTCCGTCGTGCCTCGTCACCCTTACCTAGTGCAAAGGGGGTCATAGAAAGGGTATATGAGATTCCATCCTTAGCATCGGCATAGTCAATCTGTGCTACAGAACTAAGTGAGGCAAGAATACCGCTTGTGTCACGATGGTGGAGAGGATTAGCACCTGGCGCAAAGGGTTCGCCTGCTTTTCTACCGCAGGGTGTACTGCCCGTCTTTTTCCCATAAACCACATTAGAGGTAATGGTAAGAATGGACAGGGTATGTTCTGCACCGCGGTGGGCAGGATGCTCTCTCAGTTTGGAAATAAACGATTTCACAATCTCACTTGCTATTGTATCTACACGAGGGTCGTTGTTACCAAAATATGGAATGTCCCCAACAGTTTCATAGTCAGTGATTAAGCCATCATCATTAAAGATCGGTGTTACTTGTCCATACTTAATGGCGCTGAGGGAGTCAGCTAGTACTGATAATCCGGCAATACCAAACGCCATATACCGATGATAAATGGGGTCATGGAGCCCCATCTGCAGCTTCTCATAGGCGTATTTATCATGCATATGATGGATAATATTCATTGTGTCTACGTATTGACCAGCCAGCCATTGGAGTGTTAAATCAAAGGCCTCCATTACTGTGTCGTAGTCTAGGACTTCACCGGGCTTGGCTGTATAGTAGCTGGGAGCAACCTGCATTCCAGAAACCTCGTCTCGTCCACCATTTAAAGTCAAAAGTAGTGCCTTTGGCAGATTGGCTCGTGCCCCAAAGTACTGAATATCCTTCCCGATCCGCATAGCAGAAACACAGCATGCAATACCGTAGTCATCGCCGTAGATAGGACGCATAAGATCGTCGTTCTCATATTGAACAGCGGAGGTATCAATAGATATCTGTGCACAGAACTCTTTAAAACCTTGTGGTAAGTCTTTCGACCACAGTACGGTCATATTAGGTTCTGGTGCTGGTCCTAAGTTTCGCAGAGTGTGCAGAAACCGGAATGATGTCTTGGTGACTAAAGTTCTCCCGTCTTCACCCATACCTCCGATGGACTCTGTAACCCAATTAGGATCACCGGAGAACAGCTCGTTGTAGGCTTTAGTCCGGAGTTGACGAGTTAAACGAAGTTTGATGACAAAGTCATCAATAAGCTCTTGGGCACCTTCTTCAGTTAAGGTTCCCTCAGCTATGTCTCGAGCAAGATAAATGTCTAGAAATGTGCTAACCCGCCCTAGGGACATGGCTGCACCATTCTGCTCTTTAATCGCAGCTAAATATGCTAGATAGAGGAACTGAACAGCTTCTTGTCCATTTTTTGCCGGCTGGGAAAGATCTACTCCGTAGCTAGCAC
>JAAYRO010000170.1 GCA_012518735.1 Bacillota bacterium | reverse complement strand
GTCGAAGGTGGGGCAGATGATTGGGGTGAAGTCGTAACAAGGTAGCCGTATCGGAAGGTGCGGCTGGATCACCTCCTTTCTAAGGAAGAACATTGATCCGTTTAGTCGGATCCAAACCTATACAAACAACTTGGCTTCTAAGACACATTCTGTTGTTTAGCTTTGAAGGTTCATAATCGACAGAGTGTTCCGGTAGGGATGCTCTTTTTTTGTTAGTAGACTTGTTAATAGGAGGGCAAAAAGTGATTGATTATCATATTCATTTGGAGCGGGGTCCATACACTCTAGAGTGGGTAAGACGGTTTTGGGAGCAGGCAGAGAGCAGGGGACTAACAGAGATTGGCATTACTGAGCATGCTCATCGTTTTAAAGAGTTTAGACCTGTATATGAGCATCTTTTAGAGGGAGTTGGTCATTATCCCTATGTTCGCTCATGGCTTGGTGGTGAATTCCAGTATTCAATTGAAGAATACTTTGATTTACTTGAGAAAGCCCGTGATGATGGTATGCCCATAAAAGTAGGCATCGAAGCGGATTTCTTTCCCTCGAAGATGGTTCTTATAAGGGATATATTAGATGAATACTCATTTGATTACATATTGGGATCTGTCCACTTTTTGGATAAATGGTCCTTTGACTATGATCCGAAATACGGCTGGGCTGAACGTGATATTGATCTAGTCTATCTTCAATACATTGCTGCGCTCAAAGAAGCGGTTGCATCTGGGATGTTTGACATCATGTCCCACTTGGATGTGATAAAAGTATTCGGTAATCGCCCTTCTAAGGATCTGGAGGCTGAATGGGACTCACTGTTGGAGGCCATAGCTGCTTCTGGTTTGTGTATTGAAATAAGTACAGCAGGCTTAAGAAAACCAGTTCAAGAAATCTATCCAGAGGAAAATCTGATTCGGAAAGCTGCACAGCTGCATATTCCTATTACGATAGCCTCTGATGCACACATTCCAGATGACGTAGGTGATCAATGGGAGACAGCTGTCCGTACAGCACGACAGGCTGGGTATACTGAATACCAGATCTTTACGGATAGACGTGCCCAATCAAAACCACTGCCCCTTATTTAAGGCGCAGTAGACCCTTAAATCTTTCCCAAGCGGCCCGAAACCCGCCAGCATTGATTACGTAAAAAATCACTACTCCCGAAAAAACAAATAAAATAAGACCTGTAATACTTCGACGGGCTGCACCGGACGCTTGAGGTAGGGAACTGCCGTATCCTTTCGCTTCTGCCTGCGGCCCATAGAAATATAAGTCGACGACTTCACTAAACAGACCGATGCCCCGTTCTGCTGCATCTCGACTATTAGTGTGGGCGCCTGCTTCCAACAGCAGGCTTAACGGAGTCAAATCCTGGTTGTAATTTCCACGACCGTAGAAGATCCCCTTTATCAGACCAGGATACATTTGATCCCCAATCTTCTTAATAGACTGGGCGAATTTTCTATTGATTCCAAGATTTTGATTTTGACGCCCTACTACGAACTGGATACTCGTGATCCATTCGTTACCGAGCTGTAGCGCGTATTCGCCTGGCGGGGCAGCATCCCTATGAACATCGAATATGGCGTCTGGATTCTTGGAAAGGATCTCTAATACGGTGTTGCGGGATCGTCGGTAAGCTCCTCGATCATGAGGAAGATGGAGCTTTTCTGAGTATTCTACGTTGACCCCTAAGCTTTCTAATGCTTTGACGAATGCTGCACCTACCTGGTGGATACCGCCTTTTCCATTAACACTGTCAGTTCCATCTGTAGGTACATAGCTTTCTGCATTATGGGTGTGATATACACCAATCGTGCCTCGCTCTTGCTCTTCTTGTGCTTCAATTACGCTGATTCCCAACTCTTTCTTTAGATCATTGAAAGACCAGTGCTCCAGTTCTACTTCTTCAATCAACTCTGCACGAGCCATGTAATGCTCTTCATCTACGCTTACTACTTCAAACAGTTTATTATCTGCTGTTAAGTACTGGTCATCAAGGTAGATCCAATGACCTGTCTGCATTAGGATATTTCCCTCATTGTCTACCATGGTAAAGTAGTGTTCTGGACCAATAAACCTTTCCCATACTGCTTCTATATCTAGTTCGAGCGGTGATGCCAAGACTTTAGGAACCGTTAAGAAGAGAAGAAAACACAGAGTGAAAGCTGCGATCTTATTCAATGTCATCACCATCCCGTCGAATCAGTGCCGGCCCCTTATGAATACGTTCCCTAATCTCTCCAATGCCTTCAGCGACAAGTACTGCGATAATAGGGCTAATAGTCATACTGGAAAAAACTCCTCCGCTGCCAATAACAATATCCTGAGGGATGCCTTCAAGATACAGCTGAATCATGGCCCAAAGATCGGCAAGAAATACCCCAAGAATACCGCCAATAAACGCACTTCTTCTAGAGCGACTTATCATATAACTGAAAATACCTGCAGATATTCCGCCGATGGCAACGGGATCAATAATGTACCAGGTCCCTGGTTCAACAGGGAGAAGTTTGTCTGTAAGCAGAACAATTGCAGTGGTTAATACACTCACAGTTATAGCTCGCCACGCTTCGTTTGAAGAAGTTGTGACTAATAAATATACTACCACTCCAAGGGGAATCAGGGCTCCTAAATCGATGCTTGCATGTGATGAGAGAGTTATAACAGGGAGAAAATGGGAAAAAATCATCAGTACCAGCAGAAAAACGGCGGTTTGAGTTGTCATTCGCATACGATCTAGCACTCTCTGTCCTAGACCTAATAGAATCAAAGCACTCGTAATTCCAAGGAGCGTAATACTGAACGGCAGTTCGATCATGGGTAGTACTCCTTTCATACACGCTACCCTTAGTGTACAATAAAAGCCTCCCTTCTATACAAGGGAGGCTTTCAGATAATAATCTAGTTATCCGATTGGGGTGGGAGTCGGAATAATCCGGAATGAGTGGCCGCTCGAATAAGAATGGCAATGATTGGACCTAGAAAAATACCTAACACCCCAAAGAAGACAATTCCTCCATAAATTGCTAATAACATCACTAAAGGGTGAATTCCCACTGAATCACCCATAATTTTTGGTTCAGACAGCTGTCTTACGGAAAATATGATCAAGTACAGTATTGTCAGGTAAATCGCTCGATCAACGTCTCCCACAATAACGCTTACTGCAATCCATGGTGTAAAAATTATCCCAGGTCCGACAACTGGAATATTGTCGAGAATGCCGATAGCTAGTGCAATCAGCAGCCAGTAGCGAGTACCAATGAGAAACAAACCAACTCCCGAAATTAGAACGGCAATAATGAGCATCAAGAGCCGTCCCTTAATAAAACCCAGCAGATCAATTGCTACTCGCTCTCTTGTTTCGCCAACTTGATCACGCATTCGGTCCGGAACAAACCGCATCAATGTTTCTAAGATAAGGTCTTTATCGCGAGCAATAAAGAAGGTTGAAACCAAGCTGATAAGGCTAAAGACAAGGAATGTTGGCAGGCTGGTAAATGCGGCCAAAACTCTGTTGATCAAGTCTTTAGTACCCGTTTCCAAGGTCAGTAGGAATTCTCTTACGCTGTGCTGAATGTTAATACTTACGATAGGCGGCAAAGTCTCATTTAGGCGTTCGAATTGACCGAGGACATCGTCTGTGAGGTTGGTGATCATCTCACGGTACATGGGGAGTAGGGAAGCCAAATCGATAAGTTCAGCAATAATTTTGCCTACGACCAAAAAAAGCAGATACCATGTTACGAGCCCAACTGCGATTAGCGTAGTGAGCACAGCTAGACCACGTGGAAAACGCAGTCGTTTTTCTAAAAAAGAAATAATCGGCTCTAGCAGTGTGGCAAAGCAAAGACCGACTAGAAAAGGCAGTAGAGTTGCTGCGATTTGGCGGGAGAAAAAGATCAGTATAAGAAGGGCTGTGGCAAGAATAACAATGCGTTTTGGTGTAATGAATTCTCGGATATTCATATTAACTGCCTCCTCTCTCTTTACGCATATATTAGTATAGTATGTTTACTTCCGATTTGCAATAAATGGCCAATTACCGAAAAGGGGACTAGATTTGACAACAATTGACTTTATTAGTATAATCCAAGGGCAAACTGAATCAATTTAAGGGGTGACCCAATATGCAGAATTTATGCTTTGGTACCAATGAGTATCGAAGAAGGGTGATCTCCGTTTTTGTTTCTCTAGTTCTTTTCGTAGGATTGACTTTACCTTTTGTGGGTAGTCCTGAGGAGATAGTAGAGGCTGACGAAGAGCCTATACTACCAAAAGAAGAAAAGCCCACAATGGAAACGATAGAAGAGCAGCCAGTAAAGAGCGTTGAGCCAATGAATGGGGAGGAACAACAGGAGTCACAGATCAGACAAGCTATTCCTTACGGCACGTATCAAGTACAGCGGGGAGATAGCTTATATTGGATTGCAGAAACGTACAGTATAAGCATTGAGGAACTAAAAGAACTCAATCAGTTGAGCTCAGATGCAATTAGTGTTGGACAGCTGCTGCGGGTTCCGCTTCATACATTAAAAGAGTATCCCGTAGGTTTGCAGCTTACATCTCAAGAAGTACAATGGTTAGCTCAAATGATTCATGCGGAAGCTCGTGGAGAGCCCTATATTGGGCAAGTTGCAGTAGGGGCTGTAATCATTAACAGAATCTTGAGTAACCAATTCCCGAATACTCTTCGTGGTGTATTATTTCAAGAAAACGCCTTTCAACCAATTAGGAATGGCTCGTTTTACCGACCTCCAAACGATATGGCAAAACGAGCAGCCTTAGAAGCACTCAGTGGACATGATCCAACAAATGGCGCCTTGTTCTTTTTCAATCCAAGGCAATCTACTGATCGGTATATGCACAGCAGACCTGCGGTTGTAACCATTGGTCGTCATAGATTCACAAATTAGGACAAGAGACTGGCGAACCAGTCTCTTTGTTGCATTTAGCCAATAATGGCAGCTGTATCCCGGGCTATAACAACCTCTTCATCAGTAGGAATAATAAACACTTTCACCTTTGAATCAGGTGTAGATATTTCAATATCTTGACCCCGTGTTTGGTTTCTCTCTTCATCAAGGGTGATCCCGAGATAGCTTAGAGATTCACACAATTTCGAACGCAGTGAAGGTGTATTCTCTCCAATTCCAGCGGTAAAGACAATCGCATCGACCCCACCCATGGCAGCTACATAACCACCAATATATTTGCGGATCCTATATTCATACATGTCAAAAGCAATCTGACACATTTTGTCACCTTCGAGGACACCTTTTTCAATATCTCGCATATCGCTTACGCCCGCAATCCCGTATAACCCAGAGTGTTTGTTCAGCATCGAATTAATGTTGGACATGGGTACGTTTTCTTTTTCCATAATAAAGTCCAGTGCAGCTGGGTCAATATCACCGCTGCGAGTACCCATCATTAGTCCTTCCAGTGGTGTAAAGCCCATAGACGTATCTACAGAGATTCCGCCGTCAATAGCTGCTATGCTAGCGCCATTACCTAAATGGCAGGAAATGACTTTCAATTCGGCAGGATCTTTACCCATTAATTGGCCTACTCTACCTGCAATATACTTATGGCTTGTGCCGTGGAAACCATATTTTCGAACCCTATAACGTTCATATAAATCATAAGGAATTGCATAAAGGTATGCCCGTTTTGGCATGGTTGAATGAAATGCCGTATCGAAAACTGCTACTTGAGGCGTACCTGGCATAATTTTCTGACACGCCCTGATTCCGGTAATATTAGCTGGCATATGGAGAGGCCCTAATTCTCTTAGTTCATCCATGAGAGCGAGTTCCTTATCTGAAACCAAAACTGATTCCTTGAAGTATTCACCACCATGTAAAACACGATGTCCTACTCCAGTAATCTCATCTAAACTATCAATCACGCCAACTTCAGGATGAACAAGCAGATTCAGGGATTCAGAGATTGCAACTGTATGTTCGTAAATGGGCATGGTTTTTTCTATCTCACCATGATTCATGGATTGGTGGGTTATTTGTGCGTTTTCCTGACCTATACGTTCGACTTTTCCATCAGCTAAAACAGTCTCTGTTTCCATTTCATACAGTTTGTATTTTACTGAGGAAGAGCCGCAGTTTAACACAAAAATCTTCATCTAATTAGTCCTCCTGTTCTTGAGATAAAGCAATGGTATCTTCGGCAGTGTATGGGAAAAATCCAAGTCGAGTCTTTACGCCCAATCTTTTCTGTCGGACATATCGTCGAATAAGGGGACATGGAGCATAACGATCACCGAATTCTTCCTGCATCTGTTCCATCCAATTCAGAATTAAGTCAAGTCCGAGTCGGTCGGCCATTTCAAATGGTCCTTGGGTCATACCCCAGCTTTCCTTAATTATGGTTTCGATCGCGGCTGCATCACCAATTCCTTCGTCAAGCATATAGGCCGCTTCGTTAATTAATGAGATAAGGGCTCGTGGGTTAACAAGACCTGGACTTTCATTAATTTCGATTATTTCTTTCCCCATTTGGGCAGCAAATTTCTTAGCAATTTCTACTGCTCGCTCAGAAGTGCTGAACCCTCGTACCAACTCTGCCACAGGTACTTCAGGAACAGGAGGGATAAAGTGGAGACCAACAAGAAGTTCATTACGAGTAATGCCACGGGCCAAATCTGAGACCTGCAGTGTAGAGCTTGTGGCAATGAACACTACATCGGGACGGCACAAATGATCAGCAGTGCGGAGCAGTTCCTGCTTTGTATAGAAATGGTCAATCGTAGCTTCTACAACAAGATCTACTTTACTCAATTCTTTAAGATCTAGGGTGTGGCTGATTCGGCTTAGAATCATTTTTTTCTCAGATTCAGTAATAGCCCACTTGGCCAATTTCCTATCCAGACTTTTTTCGATTCTCTTTAGGGCATCTTGTCCTCCTGCGCCTTGTGAAAAAAGAAGAACGTCATATCCTTTACTAGCGGCGTTTTCAGCGATACCGCGCCCTAGGCGTCCGGCGCCAAGCACTGCAATTTTTCTAATATCCATATTTATACCTCCTGTGATGATGACAACTACGTCAGCTTAGCATTGATATTATCTTCACTAGTTGCTAATTCTAACAATACAGGTCATTTCCCTGCCTTTAGTGTGTTTTTTGTGGGTTGCTATTTAGTTTGAATGTGATAAAATATGCTACAACACGAAACTTAAACAATCTCCTCGACGAAAGGGCGGATGAGATGGATTATAATGAGAAGTTTGGACGTGAAGGTATAACGTTTGACGATGTATTACTCATTCCGGCTGCATCAGATGTGCTGCCCTCTGATGTAGATGTATCTACTTATTTTACCAAGAATATTCGGCTGAATATCCCTCTTGCAAGTGCAGGAATGGATACGGTGACTGAGTCTCGGATGGCCATTGCTATGGCACGAGAAGGTGGCCTAGGAGTCATTCATAAGAATCTATCCATTTATGAACAGGCAAGCGAAGTGGATAAGGTTAAGCGTTCTGAAAGCGGAGTTATCGTTAATCCGTTTTTTCTTAGCCCTAATCATTTGATTAGTGATGCTTTAGCGTTGATGGCTCGTTACCGTATTTCGGGCGTTCCTATTGTGGACAATGATCAACGACTCGTTGGTATTCTCACCAATCGAGATCTTGTCTTTGAAGAAAATGTGGAGCAACCAATTGGAAATGTCATGACGAAAGAGAATCTAGTTACAGGACCTGTGAACACTACGCTGGAAGAGGCGAAACGCATTCTTCACAAACATCGCATTGAAAAGCTCCCACTAGTAGATGAGAATTATGTGCTAAAAGGGCTTATTACAATCAAGGACATTGAAAAAGCTCGTCAATACCCCTTTGCTGCTAAGGATGAACAAGGACGGTTGTTGGTAGGAGCTGCTGTTGGGGTAGGACCAGATCGTTTCGAGAGAAGTGATGCCCTAGTTGATGCTGGGGTTGATGTATTGGTTATTGATACTGCCCACGGCCATTCAAAGGGTGTTGTTCTTGCTACTCAAGAACTTAAGGAGCGCTACGGTGATAAAGTTGATATTGTTGCAGGTAATGTCGCCACAGCAGAGGCCACTCGCGACTTAATCAAAGCGGGGGCAGATGGTGTTAAGGTAGGTATTGGACCCGGATCCATCTGTACTACACGTGTCGTCGCGGGAGTTGGGGTTCCTCAATTAACGGCGATTTGGGATTGTTCGCAAGCTGCTGCGGAGTTTGGAGTTCCTGTCATTGCCGACGGTGGGATTCGGTTTTCTGGTGATATTGTAAAGGCTTTGGCTGCTGGTGGTAGTGCGGTTATGCTGGGAAGTCTGCTGGCAGGTACAGAAGAAAGTCCTGGGGAGACTGAAATCTACCAAGGACGCAGCTATAAGGTCTATCGGGGAATGGGTTCATTAGGAGCCATGAAGGCCGGAAGTAAGGATCGCTATTTCCAAAGCGATGCGAAAAAGCTCGTCCCTGAAGGAATAGAAGGACGTGTTCCGTACAAGGGTACCTTATCTGATGCAGTATTTCAGCTGATTGGGGGTCTTCGGGCTGGTATGGGTTACTGTGGAGCACCAAATGTTCAGGCTCTACAGGAAAATGGGAAATTTGTCCGAATTACGCCTGCCGGAACCCAAGAAAGCCATCCCCATCATGTTCAGATTACAAAAGAAGCTCCGAATTACAGAATATAGGTTTCAGTTCCTATAACAAAATCCCCTCCCACAACGTACAAGTATTATAGAGGAGGGGATAATCATAATTTACTATGATATTCGTTTTTTCATGGATGTGGCTCGAGGTGAATGTTACAAATACTGGTGGTCCATTTCAACGGGGACACCGGATTATTTTCGTACACGACCACAGAGATTTAGAACATGAGGATAGGGTAGGGGCGCAGGTGCGCTCCTTTCTCTTATCCAATGGAGTTGATTTTCGTATGAGTAGGAGAACTGATCGGAAAAAGTGGATTGCAGTAGTGTTTCTCGGATGGACAGTGTTAGCCATCTTTGGGTTATTTGTTTCAGAGGAATCACCGTATTTGCTCTTCTATTTGCTCTTGGTGCAGCAGGCCTTATTTGTTATTGGCGGTGTTATGGGCTCACGTTCTGATACCCTTCGTTTGCCCAGCATAGGGGAGTTGGGTAAAGGAATTGTATCAGGTATAGGTCTCTTCACTGTAAACACCTTGTTAGGAGCCCTAATGGTATGGGTATTTTCTCAAATCCTAGGTAGCGAAAAGACCGCTCAGATCGTGTTAGGTGAACGTTCGGGCGTAGAACTGTTCTTACAAAGCGGTGAACCTGGTTTAGTCAAGGGAGTCGTTTTTCTGCTTATAATCAGCGCACCCGTCAGTGAAGAACTATTCTTTAGAGGGCTGCTCCTTGATTATATGCGAGACGTGGTTGGGCCAGGTTTGGCTACTTTCACAGCGGCTTTAATTTTTGCCATGCTGCATTTTTATGTTGTCCAATTCATTCCTGTTTTAGCAGCCGGCATCTTTCTAGGTATACTGTTTCTTCGTTCAGGTAATATTTATCGTCCCATTGTTGCCCATGCTACAGCAAATGGATTGGCACTAGCTGCCTTGATTACTTCGCTATAACTTAAAGAAATCAGCTACATCAATCACAAAGATAATGGCACCGCCAGCCTCCACCTCAATAGGTACATTAATAGCAGTTGGGAGTTCTGAAGCAACTTGTGGAATAATTTTCTTTCGACGGACGCAGATCTTTCGAACAATATCAAGTACCGTTTCCACTTTGTCATCGTTTACCCCAATTAACAGTGTGGTGTTGCCTTGAAGCAAGAATCCACCAGTACTTGCCAGTTTTGTAGCTTGTACTTCGTTCTCAACCAACGCTTCCATAAGCATTGGTACATCATTATCTTCAACCACAGCAACAATTAACTTCATGGTCATTTCCTCCCTCCGATATAATGTTTGACATCAGCTTCGTTTTTCCTCTCATTTCGTACACGATAGTATACGTTCACCAGCTTGGTAACCATCATCTGAACAGAAAAATGGTCAGTGGCATAAGCTCGTCCAAAACTGCTTAACTTTTCAAGATAATCTGGCGTCAGCTGGTCTAAGAGAGATTGGAGATCTTGTGATGAAGGTATGGTTTTTGAAAACCGACCGCTGAAATTGGAGTACTCCAATTTCTTAACACACTCTGGAGTTACAATTCCATCAAAGAATTCACCGAGGACAATCCCAGCACAGCCCGAAGCCATTCCCTCACGGATAGCTCTCCCTGTGCCAATTACTAGACTTGCAGAGAATAACTCAGGGAAGACATCCATCTGCCATCCGCGAAATCGAACATCAGGACAGCGCCAATTACCAACAGCGGAGATACTCCAATCATGTTCCTTCAAACTGTTTGCCGTGAGCTGGAAAATGTGCTGTTTCCTAGGAGTGACTCGAGCGAGGAATACAGCATGCTTAGGACGTCTTCGATTGGGGTAGACATGGGGGATAGGTATACCGTTTTCTATTACAACAACAGGAGCGTTTTCTAATAAAAGTTGGTCACCCATTTCCTTACTAATAGCGATTACAGTTTGGGTCTGGTCTAGAAGATGACTCGGTTCAAAATCTAGGTAGTGACTTGTCGCAACTACTGGAATGCCCAACAGTTGTCCTAACTCTAAAGCAGAGTGCAGTGTGTGGGCAGAATGATTGTGAATTACTTCTGGGTTAAAAACCTGTAATCGGGGGAGTAGATTTAATATCTCATGGGTTCCACTATGGGGAATTGACTTCTGCCGCAGCCAAAGAAGGTAACCGGGATGATCGATTCTGCTGATCACTAGAAAAACCTCATGATTCTGGCGGATCAATTCCTGACAAAGGGTTAGGACATGGGTTGTCTGTCCGTTAAGGTAAAATCTGGTGATTACTAGAATTCGCATTTTTAAACCTCTTTCCACCATAGATTGTCCAGAATACAGAAATTACCAAATCCAGCAGCGTCGTGCTGGATCTGGTAAATATCTACCGCGTATTCCTTGTTGGTTGCGGCGGAAATGGAGGCCAAAAGGCACCAGATTCAGCCAGTTCAAACCATTCTGGGCAGCCAAGGGGAGAAACTTGTTCACATTCTGGTGGCTCTGGGCAGAATCTACCCAACACTTCTAGCTGCACTAAAGCGATGGCTTTCACAATCAAGTAAATTCCAACATCACATTCGATTACGGTGCCACCATCTACAGCACGGCAGGTAAGGCAGCGGATTAGAGGCAGGATCACTATGGTCATTCCAGGAACTGCACCTTCTAACCGGATTCCCCTACGGCGATACTGGGCGGTTTGCTGAATGAATTGTGATACTCCGTTACCGTCATACTCCACATTTATCACAAATGAGACAGTTATGTCGACTTCCCCAGATGAGATGATTGTTCCCTGAGCTGCAATGTCTGTAATAGAGCAATCCACAATGTTTACTGCCAATGGGAAGGTTGGTGGAATGGGAATTCGGTACGTTGGACAATCAATGATGGAACATTCGTTGTACACCTTATTCACGTAGATACATTCCCGTTGGAAATCAGGTTCGTATTGATCACATTGGGACATATTTAATCCTCCTTTCTCTAAACCATAGTATGCGGAAAGGAGTCGGTGGTGCATTTGTGCCTTTAAAAATGTCTTAAGAATAAGGCATGTGCATAGTTTGTAACGGGGGTGGTGTTGTTGAATGTGAAAGTCGATCATCCAGAATATAGTAAGGTAGAATTAGACGGGGACTGTCTGTTCATACACTTCATATCTGGCGTCAAAAGAGAATTGAAAAACGGCGTCAAGGATTATGTCGTTACAGTTGTAGACGACTTGGTACATCTTGTAGTGTTTCTTGTGGATGGTAATGCATGGCACTATTGTGGGACAAAAGAATTAGAACAAGAGCGATTGGAACTCGGTGGTGTTTATGGGCGTGGTAGTCGTTTGGTTGCTGACAGCAATGGGCATCTGCATCTCTTATACTTGACAGTTCAGTCCAAAGGTTGTGGTGCTATCCTGCGTCACCAAATCTACGCAGATGATTGGTCCCAGCCAATTGTAGTCTCGACCAATGTTTTTCCAGGCAATGGCAACAGCTTCAGTGCATCTTGGCATACAGATGGATACTTGCATACAGCTTACTGCAGCCATGGAGATGGACACCTCCTGTATCGAGTTTTCGATCCGGAACATCGTGTTTGGAGTGGAGCGGTCCCTTTTTCAAAGAAGCAGTGTCATCATCCGCAATTTCTCCATACTCACATTATGTCTTTGGTGTGGATCGAGGAAGAGCGTTTTTCCGTCGTTAAAATGATGCAGAAGAGAGAAAATTGGTCGCAGGCAAAAACCCTATCTCAGCCAGAAACACACGGCTCCAACGTTGGATTTTACATTACGGAACAAGAAATAGAAGTTCTGTGGATGCAGGGAAATCAGATATACATGGTGTCTTCCAGGGAATTGGGTCTTCCTATTCCTTTAGAATGGGACGACTATGAATATGGGTGGACTGTTGTAAAAACCGAAAGCGGCGGTTCTATGGCAATTCCCGTCTATGGACCTGTAGGTAGAGACTGCAAGGAAGAGCCAGAAGAACAGGTGCTGCCTCTCCCTACTCAAGAAGATGATGGACGTGTGAATGAGGAAAAAAAGCTTCAAGAAGCTTTTATTGAGAGGGCGTTTCGAATTCAAAAGGAATGGGAGGAACTTAGGGAGGAATATGGATATTTACGAATGGAGTTAGGAGCACTTCGTCGAGAGATGGGCCAGTGGAAAGCTGCTGTTCAGATTCCTGATCTGAATCCCATTTATGTTCGTCTCGATCGCGTAGAACGGAGGATGCTTACATCTCTTAAGTCTCAGGAACAGCAGACTCAAGATACTGTTCAGAGTTTGAACAATCTGCAGCGGCGAGTTCGGAATTTAGAGCCTAAAGAAAAAGATCGTTCTACAGGATGGTGGAGCAGAGTCTTTCGGAAGAGTTGAGGCATATTATAGCAGGAAAACAATCGGAGAAGGAGGCTCTGTTTTGGACGTCATCGTTTATGGTAAAAGTCGAGCGATTTTAGCCTCGTGTGGTGGTTGACGAAAAAACCTGCCTCTGGGAGAGGCTGTAGTATATTTACGTAGAGCCGTACACCGTCGGGTCAGCTCGAAGATTCGAGTGCAATTGGTTGACGTAGATGATCCAAGGGTGAATAGTGAGAGTTGGGGTAATGGGAAGAAATTCCCAGTTGTCACTATCGATGGTGAGATTTTCTCAGTTGGAACCCTTTCTTTCCATCAAATAATCGAAGAGTTGATGAAGAAGCGAAAAGGGAGATGAGTTGGGTACCATAAATTGGATTTGGAGAAGGTGAATTATTCCTGCTATAATGAGGGCTAGGGAAAGATGGGTAATGTTGGAGCCCATCACAGCTTTCAAGAATCTGAAGGCTTTTTCCTAGCTCAATTTATAGGAGGATTTAGAATGAAACGGTCATTTATTTTCACTTTTCTCTTGGTTTTTATCTTGACTGGATCGGCATATGCCAACACTTGGCAGTGGTGGTCCGTTAGTCTGCCAACTCAATCCGTCGAACCAACCCAGCCTTCTTGGTCATCAGAGCCCATTCTGCCAAGCCAACCTTCGTGGTCCATAGATCCTATTCAACCAACCCAACCTTCATGGTCTTTCGAACCGACTCAGCCTTCTCAGCCGTTTTGGCCAACGGAACCGACTCAACCTATAGAACCAACCCCGCCAACAACGGATCCTGAGACTCCCATAGAACCTATTGAACCAAGTACTCCTGAGAATAGAGTGCCTTATCCCAATTTATCCTTAACTGGGGAAGAGCATCAACTGATCAATCAGTTGAATCAAGAACGGATCAAGCAGGGTCTGAAACCGCTAGCTGTTGATATGGCGCTCGTATCTATTGCTAAGACGAAGAGCCATGACATGGCTTCCAACAACTACTTCAGCCATGTATCCCCAACATTGGGTACAGTCTATAATATGCTGGATAACGCTGGGATTACATATTCCCGTGCAGGGGAGAACATTGCTCGTGCAGGAAGTGTTTCTAGAGCTCATGAGCTGTTTATGAACAGCTCTGGCCATCGTGCTAATATCCTTCATTCTGGTTATACCCATATAGGTGTGGGCATAGTCAAATATGGGACAAGCTATCACGTAACACAGGTTTTTATTAAAAAATAAATGATTCAAAAGCAAACCCTTCACCCCCATTCGGTGAAGGGTTTTGTTGACTAGCCCCATCTGATCCAGTATCTTAGTAGTTAAAGGAGAGGAATCATAATGGACTATTTACTTGCAGTAGATGTAGGCACATCAAGCTGCCGTACTGTCTTATACACGAAGGAATTAGAAGAAATTGCTTGGGCTAGTGAGCAGTACGATTTGCTCACGCCCAAACCAGGTTGTGCTGAACAGGATCCTCATACAATCT
>JAAYRO010000169.1 GCA_012518735.1 Bacillota bacterium | reverse complement strand
GGTCAGTAATGTCCCTTTAATTCATTTTCTTAGAAAATACGGAGTCGTTATTTCAGGACGAGATCGGAAAACCAAAGAACAGTTAGGCTCCAATTATAGTGTATTGCGTGATCTTCAAATTGAGCTTAGATTAGGGAAGGATTATTTAGAAGATCTAGAGGGATATGATGCTGTATTCCTCAGCCCCGGTGTTCCTAGACACCTTCCCCAGATTCGAGATCTAAGGCGCAAGACCCCTATTCTAAGTGAAATTGCCTTAGTGTTACGTTACTGTCCTGCACCTATCTATGGTATTACGGGCAGTAGTGGGAAGACGACCACAACGACCCTTATTGGGGAAATGCTCCGCCACAGCGGATTGACAACCTATGTAGGAGGGAACATTGGAAGGTCCCTTATTGAAGAGATAGAAACCATTTCACCTGAGGGGAAAGTGGTATTAGAATTATCCAGTTTTCAGCTGGAAGACTTGGACACTAGTCCCCATGGTGCTTTAGTGACTAATATTACAGAAAATCATCTAGACATTCATTTGACAATGGAGAACTATATTAATGCTAAGCGGAATATTTATCTACATCAGGGCAGCGGTGATTTTGCCGTATTTAATGCTGATGATCCTATCACAATGGAAATGGCAAGCCAAGGTCAGGGGCAGGTTTATTTGTTCAGCATGAAGAATTCTGTAGAGAGAGGCGCGTATCTTCAAGGGGACGAATTGATTTACCGAGATGAGGATGGAGCCTATTCTTTTGTGAAGCGAAGTGAAGTCGCTCTCCTTGGTGAACATAATATCCAAAACCTTTTGGCAGCAGCTATTGTAAGCCATTTGGCTGGTGCTAGTTGGACTGCAGTTAGTGAAGTGGCTCAGAACTTTACTGGCGTTCCCCATCGGTTGGAACTGGTGCTCCAGCATGAAGGCGTTAGTTACTACAATGATTCCATCGCCACATCTCCGGCACGAGCCATTGCTGGGCTGCGTTCTTTTTCCCAACCTATTATTCTAATCGCTGGAGGCTATGACAAAAAACTATCCTTTAGAGAGTTAGGAAAGGAAATTCACCAGAGGACAAAGGCTGTGATCGTCTTAGGTGATACGGCTTCCCTAATTACAGATGCTGTTGAGGCGTATGGTTCCTTCCCCATTCATCAGGTTCAAGATCTGGAAGGAGCAGTCGAGCTCGGGGCTTATTTGGCGGAAGCAGGAGACGTAGTTCTGTTTTCGCCTGCCTGTGCCAGTTACGATATGTACCCCAATTTTGAGGTCCGAGGAGAACATTTCCGTGCCCTTGTCCACAAATTGGTTTTAAATAAGTAATGGAGGCGATGTTGTGATTACCTTAACCACCCCTCTGGAGGGCGTTAAGCATCTGCGAGCAGGCGATGAAGTAGAATTAAGTGGTATTGTTTACACAGCCCGAGATGCAGCTCACTTACGACTTGTTGAGCTTATTTCCCAAGGTCAGCCATTACCATTTCCCCTTGCTGGCTCTGTCATTTACTATGTGGGACCAGCTCCAGCTAAACCAGGCGAGCCTATTGGTTCTGCAGGACCTACTACAGCGGTTCGGATGGATGGGTTAACAGTACCCCTCTTAGAAATGGGACTAAAAGGGATGATTGGCAAAGGGGATCGGAGTCCCCAGGTGGTGGAAGCTATGAAGAAGCACGGGGCCGTGTATTTTGCTGCCATTGGGGGAGCTGGTGCCTTAATTGCCCAACGGATCAAAAAAGTTGAAGTTGTGGCATACCCAGAGTTAGGAGCAGAAGCGATTCACCGAATGGAAGTGGAACGTTTCCCATTGATTGTGGCTGTTGACAGCCAAGGCCGCAGTGTTTATGCGGAAGGGATGGCAAAATATCGTCATCCAAGTTTGAAGGAGGCATATTAATGAGTAAAACAAGAACAGATGGCCGGCAGGCAGATGAGATTAGGCCTGTTAAGATTACGAGGGATTTCATTATCCATGCTGAAGGTTCAGTCTTAATTGAAGTAGGTAATACTAAGGTAATCTGTACAGCTACCATTGAAGATAAGGTACCACCGTTTTTGCGTGGTCAAGGAACAGGTTGGATTACGGCGGAGTATTCTATGTTACCTAGAGCAACTGAGGTTCGTAATCCACGAGAATCTTCACGAGGGCGTGTTGGAGGAAGAACTCACGAGATTCAGCGACTGATTGGTCGATCTCTCCGCTCGGTGGTTGATCTGAAAGCCTTAGGAGAGCGAACGATTTGGATTGACTGCGACGTCATCCAAGCAGATGGAGGAACTCGAACAGCGGCCATCACTGGTTCTTTTATTGCTTTAGTGGATGCCCTTCGTAAATTACAGGATACAACAAACGAAGGATTAGCCCTCAATGATTATTTAGCGGCTATCAGCGTAGGTATTGTAGATGGTGAACCACTTCTCGATCTGTGTTATACAGAGGACTACAGCGCACAGGTAGACTTTAATGTAGTTATGACTGGTACAGGTAAGATCGTGGAAGTGCAGGGTACTGCTGAGGAAAGTCCGTTTACGAAAGATGAAATGGAACAGCTGCTTATTTTAGCAGAAAAGGGAATTAATCAACTCATTGATATGCAGAGAGAGGTTTTGACTCAGGACTTAGCGAACAAATTTGGGGGAAATTAGATGAGGACCCAACCTACTCTATTGGTTGTAGCTTCCCATAATAAAAACAAGATCCGGGAGATCAAGGACTTAGTGGCTGACTTAAGTTTCAAAGTTGTATCCATTGAGGAGCTTGGTGATTTTCCTGACATAGAGGAAGATGGTGCCACGTTTAAGGAAAATGCTCGTAAGAAGGCGTTAGAGACTGCCCAACATGTGCACCAATTGGTATTAGCCGATGATTCTGGTCTAGAAGTAGATGCTTTAAGTGGGGCCCCTGGCGTTTATTCTGCTCGTTTTGCCGGGGAGCCCACCAGTGATGAACGGAACAACCAGAAACTGCTGGCATTACTGGAGGGTGTAGAACCAGACAAGCGAGGTGCCCAGTTTCGATGTGTAATGGCTCTGGCAGATCCTTCTGGTCGAGTGGAATATGCAGAAGGAATCTGCCGCGGGAGCATTGGCTTTACCTCTCAAGGGGAAAATGGCTTCGGATATGATCCACTGTTCCTTGTTCCAGAATACGGGAAAACCTTTGCCCAACTAGGTCCTGAACTGAAGAATAAAATCAGTCATCGGGGGCGGGCCATGGAGCAGATGAAAAAGATACTCCAAGCCTATGAAAAATCGCTGAATTCCTGTTGACACAGTCCGGGGTCTTGTGGTAATATTGATGTTGTCAGTCTTAAGGGCTGCATCAAATGTCGGGGCGTGGCGCAGTTTGGCTAGCGCGCCTGCCTTGGGAGCAGGAGGCCGGAGGTTCAAATCCTCTCGCCCCGACCATGTTTTGCGGGTGTAGCTCAATGGTAGAGCACCGGCCTTCCAAGCCGGCTATGTGAGTTCGATTCTCATCACCCGCTCCATTTATTTCATGTAGTGACTGCAGGCGCCTGTAGCTCAGGGGATAGAGCATCGGACTTCTAATCCGAGTGCCGCAGGTTCGATTCCTGCCAGGCGCGCCATACAAACGTCTTCTAGGAGCCCCTTTCGGGGCTTTCGATTTATAAAGAAGTAGGCCAAAGTGGGGGTATCTTACCACCACCAGATTTCGTTAATAATTTTTGTCAACTTCGCCTATTAGGGGGGAAGCTGTCTACTCATTAGACGGTTTCCCCCCTTTTTTTGTGGTTCGCCCTGCATGGGTATAGTCTAACGGGTGAAAGTCCCTAACACGCCCCTGATAGTGGGAAGGTATAGCTGAAGACGAGGGTGTCCAGCGCGAGTGCGCCTTCTTTGAAAGCAAGGAATCTGAGGAAAGTCGAAGGTATACTATGTAGATGTGGCAGATGGATGGAGTGAAAGACTACACGCCTTAACAGGGGAGGTTAGAAGCTGAGCCAATGGAGGAAAGGACTTGATCACCGTCCCTCTAATTGTTCCTACCCTTATCCTTGTCCCACTGTTCACCCCGTAACCGATCTAACCCACTAATCCTGTGATGAAAAACCAAATATAAACTAATAATCCACCCAACGAGAAATATAGTCAAGCTCAAAATCCGATCTCGTAATACAAGTTCTTTAAAGAAAAGCCCCAACGTCGCCGTAATAGTTTCTTTGATGGCCAAGGTCAGCACGAAAACCTTCAACAGGTAAAGAATATTTTCCTTCAACCTTCTCACCTTCTCAGTAGCGAGATAAAGTTATGTTAAATATATTATAAAATGACAATTTTTATTTGTCAATAACCAATTTTCTGAGAGTGATTAGAGTTTGTAGGTGGTGACCAGGCTGTAATTAGAAAGCAAGGAGGTGTTGGAGGAGTGTTTACCTTTGATGTTAAGGCTCCGCTATTCGTTACGAGACAATGGATGGGACCTGTTGTCCTAGGTGTATGCTACTCTAAGGAGAAAGGAACAGGTGGATGGATCTAGCGTGGGGTCTAGACTGAGCGGACCTATGGTGTTTTCCAGAAGGCGAAGGAGGCCTTAAGGACACTAGGATGACGAAGATTTTTGCTTCCACGCCCTGAGACATACCTGTGCAAGTAGACTGGTGTAGAGGGGTGTTAGTCCCTATGTAGTCCAAAAGATTTAGTATCCAGGTGCAGAAAAATAGGCTCATTTTAATACTGACACTTTACACGAAGCAATAACTGTGTTAGAATAACTATGTCAAAAGGACTTCTAATCCGAGTGCCGCAGGTTCGATTCCTGCCAGGCGCGCCATG
>JAAYRO010000168.1 GCA_012518735.1 Bacillota bacterium | reverse complement strand
GTGTTGAGTACTGCACCTGCACGTGCAGATGAGAAGGTTATTGTTCAATTAATGGAAACCGCATGGGTGAACGGAACCGATGTGCTCCTTGGAGAGATTGCTTCCATTTCTGGTGAAGAGGAACTTGTAAAAAAGCTTTCGATTGTAAATACAGGTCGAGCACCTCTTGCTGGTACTTCACGCCGTCTTACCATTGGTCAGATTGAAGTACGGCTGCGGCAGGCCGGGATCGATGTAAAACAGGTAGAGTTTTCCGGACCAACGGAGGTCCAAATCTTTCAAAGTGTAGCCGAGCAAGAGTCTGAACCAGTATCTGACAGGTCTGAACTAGTGTATCAAGTTGTTGTGGCAGCAAGAGATATTTCTCGAGGTGAGATCTTAGCTTTAGGTGATCTCAAGGTAGAAGAACGGGAAGTGCGGGGATCGGTTCGCAATGAGGGACAGATAGAGGATTTTGTGGGACTTCGTACAGTACGGTATTTAAGCGCTGGTACGGTCTTAACACACCATGCTGTTGAGGTTGTACCTACAATAGAACGGGGAAGTCAGGTTTGGATTGTGGCTGCCACTGATTCGATTCAGGTTTCTGTATTGGGGACAGCCCGCAGTAATGGTAATGTGGGCGACGTTATTCCCGTGGAAAACGCTTCATCTCGCCAGATTGTGTACGGTGAGGTTGTTGATGGGGAAACTGTTATGGTGAATATAAGGGGGTCGAGTACTCCATGAAATTAAGACGAATATGGCTCGTTGGAATTGCAGTGTGTTTCGTGTTTTTCAGCGGGGTAGGGGTCTATGCTTCATCACTCTTTCCCTTAGATGGTCAATCCATGTTTGTTGACCAAAAGGCACGGGACATAGGTGATTTAGTTACTGTCATTATTGTGGAGCAGGCGCAAGCTCGCCAGAGTGCTAATACGGCTACTGGAAAAGACTCAGAAGTGGCAGTAGGGCCAGGTATGGGCGTCCTAGCTGATCTTATACCACTGTTTAAGATCGGTGGGAATGACTCATTTTCTGCCGAAGGGTCTACTACGCGAGGCGGCAGTCTGACTGCAAAAGTGACTACCCGCGTTGTAGAAGTATTACCAAATAACACTATGCGGATTGAAGGGCGTCAGCGGATTGTAATTAATGGTGAAGAACAAGAGATTATTATTTCTGGCACTGTACGGGGCAAGGATGTTTCACCTGATAATACAGTACTTTCTCCCCTTGTAGCTGATGCAGAGATTTCTTTTGTTGGTACAGGGATAGTAGCTGACAAGAATAACCCAGGGGTCATTACTCGCATCTTCAATTGGCTGTTCTAAGGAGGAACAAACATGCACCGCAAACTAGGATGGTTAACTTTGTGCGCCCTCCTGTTATTTGCTAATACAGCGGGGGCAGAAATGATAGAGCCTTTGCGTTATGATACACCTATTGTTCGTGTAAAAGATGTGGCACGCATCCACGGGGTGCGAGAGAACCAGATTTATGGACTTGGTTTAGTAGTCGGTCTTCAGGGAACAGGAGATGGAAGTGGCTCTCGGGCGAATGTGCAGATGATCGCGAATATGCTGGAGGGTTTTGGAGTTACTGTCTCCCCAAATGATCTGAGGATGCGAAATATTGCAGCGGTCATGGTCACTGCTGACATCTCAACAGCGGTTCGAACCGGCGATCGAATTAACGTAACGGTCTCTTCCATTGGAGATGCCCGCAGTCTGCAGGGAGGATTTCTTCTGCAGACGCCTCTACAGGCTGCTAACGGTCAGATCTTTGCAGTAGCTCAAGGACCTGTTTCTATAGGTGGTTTCGTGGTGCGAGGAGGCGGCTCAGGTGCTCAGGTAAACCATGCAACGGTAGGTATGGTACCTAATGGTGCCATTGTAGAACGAGAGATCGATTCTACCTTTGAAGATGATGGTCTGATCTCCTTGGTGCTCACAGAACCGGATTTTACAACAGCGGCACGCCTAGTATCAGTAATCAACCAAGCATATAACAGTGATTTAGCATGGGCCGTGGATCAGGCCACCGTTCAAATCCATGTCCCCATAAATTCACGAGATAACATAGTAGGGTTTATTGCCGAATTAGAAGAGCTGCCCATTCGACCTGATGTAAATGCTCGTGTAGTGATTAATGAGCGTACAGGAACAGTGGTCATGGGTTCCTCTGTTAAGATTGCTAAAGTTGCCGTATCTCACGGTAACTTAAGTGTGCGGGTAGAGTCTTCTACATCAGTCTCTCAGCCGCCACCGTTTTCTAATGGGCAGACTGTAGTTACTACAGAGACCAGTCTTGAAGTGGAAGAACCGCAGAATCAATTTACCGTGCTTGATGGAGGCAGTGATGTTCAGGATTTAGTAGATGCGTTAAATGCTATTGGAGCTTCACCTCGCGACATTATTGCTATTCTGCAGGCAGTAAAGGCGGCAGGAGCGTTGTTTGGCGAATTAATTATTATCTAATGTTAGGAGGAACTGTTCATGCGCGTTGGGTGGGATCCAAACATGCTTGCTGTATCTAAGGCTGAGTCTTTGGCAGACAAAAAGTCTACATCTCAAAAAGCTCTGCAGGAAGCGGCAGAACAGTTTGAAGCCCTTTTCATTTATCAGCTCCTTACAGAGATGCGGAAAACTGTTCCTGAAGCTGATCTCTTAGGTGATCGGAAAGGGGAGAAGCTGTTTCAATCTCTCCTTGATCAAGAAATAGCCGATCATTCGGCCAGAAACCAGAGTCTTGGGTTAGCTAAGCTGATTTATGAGCAAATGTCACGTTTTGTGCCTGATGATGATTGAATGAACAACTCTGCAAGCTTGACTCTTGCAGAGTTTCTTTTATGGGGCAGGAAAATTTGTTATCGTCCAGAATTCATAAGAGGAATAGGAGGCATGTCTGTGAGGGAAAGAACTATTGTTACTGCAATTATAAGCCTTCTTTTTTTTACATCTTCTCTAGTGTCTTATGCTGGTGCTCCAGTTCAATTAACTGTGGAAGGCGACAGAATTGTTTTATGTCTTGCCAAGAGTGAGGGGCAGAGTTTTCGTGTCTGGTACACGAAAAACCCTATGAAGGTAATTGTCGACTGTGAGCAGAGCTTTCAAGGTATGGACCCAATACAGACTGTCAATGACGCAGCTCTGCGTGCTGTAAGGTACTCTGAACAAGATGGAGGAGCTCGCCTTGTTCTAGATTTCAATTATCAGCTTCCGCCGCCAGTTTGGGAAGAAAACGATGAAATGTTTGTGGTAACCATAACAAAGGAGTTTGTAGAGAGTTCGGAAAGACTCGTTACTCCTGGAGTACGTTATGGACATCAACGGCGGGGTTCGGCAGCTGGACCAAACATCGTGAATTACTTAGAGATTGATCTGCTTAATGAAGATATTGAGGTTAAGGTTGTCCTGGCTCAGGATAGAGTCACAGGTCGTGAACATGTGAGCAGCATGGCTTATCGGGCAGAGGCCATTGCTGCGGTGAACGGAGCTTACTTCGCAGCAGATGGACGGCCATTAGGATTGCTAGTTATTGATGGAGTGCTTGTAAGTGAACCGTATGCTGAGCGGACCGCTATTGGACTTGGCTCTCAAATTGTCATGATGGATTCCGTTGGTTTCCAGGGTGAAATCGGGCTTCCTGATGGCTCTCGAGCAAGTATTACAGGGATGAACCGACCTCGTTTAGAAAATGATTTGATTCTGTACACGTCTCATTATGGAGAAACAACAAAGACTAATGTTTACGGACTTGATGTGTCTGTTGTAGATGGTGTGGTTCAATCGATTCAGGCTGGGGACGTCCAGATTCCTAGAGACGGATTGGTTCTGTCCGGTCATGGAACTGCAAAACAAATATTGAGCCAATTAGAGGTAGGAGATCGGATAGATTTGGTTACACTATTACAGCCAGACTGGCGTCAGTTTGGGGCCGAACAGATTATTGGGGGCGGACCTCGCTTAGTACGTGATGGTTTAGTCTGGATCACCGGTGAAGAGGAGCAGTTCAGGAAGGATATCTTGGTGGGACGGGCTCCTAGAACTGCATTAGGGATCACCGCAGATAACAAGCTTTTGTTAGTGACAGTTAATGGTCGTCAGCCCAACATAAGTGTGGGGATGACCCTTAAAGAATTGGCAACCCTCCTGATTGAGTTAGGCGCGGTACAGGCCATGAACTTAGATGGAGGTGGATCAACCACAATGGTGATTCGAGACTTAGTTCTCAACCTGCCTTCTGACGGAGTAGAACGGCCAGTAAGTAATGCTATTGTGGTGATTGCACCAGAAAGTAGACGGTAAGGAGTGGCTGTGTTGATGCGCAGATTAAGATTTCCTGTTTATGTTGTAATTTTGATGATCCTGACTAGTTCCATGATGGTTTCTGCCATGGAGATTTTTCCCTTAGAAGATGTACAGCCTGGATTGGTTGGGATAGGGAAAACAGTAATCCGTGGAACCCAGATTGAGGATTTTACAGTAGAGGTATTGGGAACAATTCCTCAAAGTCCTCCCATTAACAATTTGATCATGGTACGGGTCAGCGGCGATGTAATTGAACAAACGGGCGGTATTGCACAGGGAATGAGCGGCAGCCCCGTTTATATTGATGGGAAGCTTCTCGGGGCTATTGGTTACGGTTATTCTTATACAGATCACCGCATTGGTCTTGTAACTCCTGCAGATGCTATGTTTACGATTTATGATCGATTACCACAGACTGAGGACCTCAAGCTTCCAGATGAAATCGCTCCATTACAGACCCCAGTAGTTACTACAGGTCTCAATTCCCGTGCTCTTAAATATTTAGAAGATGCATTGGCTCCATTTCAGATTAAGACAGTTCCAGGCATATCTGGAGCATCAGGTAATGGAGGGACAATCCAATTTCAACCAGGGAGTACAGTAGCTGTTCAGCTTCTGCGAGGAGATTTTGAAGTGGCATCGTTCGGGACAGTAACTCATGTTCAGGACGATGGCCGTTTTATTGCCTTCGGACATCCCTTCACTCATAAGGGAGATGTGAGTTTCTTCGCTTCTACAGCTGATGTCCATTACACTATGCCAAATCTGGACTTTCCGTATAAGATTGTTTCTGTGGGCTCTGCTGTTGGTGGTGTCTTTCAAGATCGGGCTGTAGGTATTGGAGGGGTTTTGGGTCAGTCTCCCAATTACGTACCCATTACCATTACTGTCCGTAACGGTGATGAAAACATCAGTCATCAATACTATGTGGAGGCTGCAGCAGAAGCGTCTCTAATGGCTCCATTAGTGATCAGCAGCGCGTATCAAGGGATTGATGCTGCTCTTGATCGGGTGGGAGCAGGGACCTCTTATGTTCGACTAGAATTTGAAACAGCCAGTCTCTCTCAGCGAATGATTCGAGAGAACGTATTCTACAGCGATTCGGATATTGCTGTTTGGTCCTTAACAGACCTGCTTGATGGTTTGGAACTGCTGAACAACAATAACCTTCAGGATGTGGATTTGGATCACATTCAAATTGATGTGGAAATCGTCGAAGAACGGAGGACCGCCACTATAGAAAAAGCCACTCCCCGAGTGTTTAGGGCCGCACCAGGGGAAAGTGTGGAAGTAGAAGTGACTATTCGCCCATATCGGAGTGAATTAGAAAAGCGGATTCTGCGGATTGATATTCCTGCTGATACAGCTCCTGGATTGATGACAGTAACGGTCAGGAGTGGGGGAGCAAGTTACTACATTTCAAAACCACCGGTACACACCACTTTTTCGTCAGAGATACAAGAAGACGATGAGGAACCAAGCCGTACGGTCATTACAGGGGCAGAAAGTTTGGACAAATTGGTGGAGCAGTATATCGATCGGGAGAAAAATAATGAGATTGTGGCAGAGTTCTACCCCTTCCTTGATAGTTACGGTGGCGTCGAACAGTTTGACGATGAAGAAGAGAACGGCTCCAGCCAAGTTATTCCAGCCTTCGGTTGGAGCAATGGAACCAGCGAAGCCCAGAGAGCGCGTCTTACGACCCAATATGTAATGGAAGGTATGGCGTCGTTTGATGTTGAAATCGTGGCTCCTTAGTCTTTTAGTGGAAGTTGTTACAGGAAATACCCACAGATGGAAAAAGGAATGCGAATAAGATAGTAGAAGAAATATAGATAACTTGCGTAAATTGGGAGGCAGTAGAATGAGTAAACGTTTGGGCAAGACAATCGTGACACTCGTCTGCTTGGCGCTGGTGTTCTCTATCGTGAGCCCCGCTGCTTTAGCTGACGAAGCGCCAATTGTAAAGGCGATTGTAATTAGGGGCAATGAGAATATTGATACGGATGTAATTCGTTCAGCCATAATCAAGACTCAGATTGATCAATCTGCGGTAGATCAAGAGATCCTAGATGATCTTCGTTCGATTTATGATACTGGTTATTTTCAAGATGCATCAGCTACGTTTGAGCCTGCTGTAGGCGGTGTTACGGTCGTCTTTAATGTAGTGGAAAACCCTGTTGTGCAGGACATTATTTTTAAAGGAACAACAAGCATTCCCCTAAATGATTTTGCTCAACTAATGAAGGTTCAGCCTGGAAATGTACTAAATGCCCTAGATTTGCTGGAGGATCTGCATGATCTGAGGGAATGGGCCTTTAGCGAATACGGATTATTGATTCGAGTTTCCAATTTGGAAGCGGATACAAACGGTTTGATCCTGGTTGAGCTGGCAGAAGCTAGGATCAAAGACATTAAGATTGAAGGTAATGAAAAGACAAAGGACTTTGTAATTCGTCGGGAATTGACATTTGAGCCTGGCGATGTAGTCAATATGCAGCAGATCGACAACAGTCTGCGGCGAGTTCTTATGTTAGGTTTCTTTGATGAGATCAGCCGGGATTTATCTGAGGAAGAAGATCCAGACGAGACTGTATTGACCATTAATGTTAAAGAGCGGAAGACAGGTTCAGCTACATTTGGAGTTGCTTACAGCTCTACAGATGGTATTGTAGGCTTTGTAGAAGCGGCTGATGACAACTTCTTAGGTCGGGGCCAGCGCCTGAATGCCACCCTGCAGTTGGGGAAAGGTCTCCAAAGTTATGAGCTGGGATTCTATGAGCCTTACATCGAAGAAGGTGGAACGTCTCTTGGCGTTAATGTTTACAAGAGAAATAGTGATGTAAAGAAAAGTGTGAAGACCGAAGAGGATCCAAATGCAGAGTCTCTGACGGGTAAACGTCATACTATGGGCGGTGACCTCACTTTAGGGCGGCCATTTACAGAGTTTACAAGAGGTCGATTGACCTTTAAGGCTGAGAACAACAAGTATGTGTTAGATGGTGAGGGCGATGCAACCGATCCCCGCTGGTACGATGATTATGATAACCGAACGATTGGGTTTGGAATTAACACCAATACTACAGACCATCCCTTTAATCCAACGGAAGGATATAAAAATGATGTGTATCTCGAGGTGGGCACCCGTCTCTTAGGCGGTGACAGCCAGTATGCTAAACTGCGGATGGAGCACAGCCGCTACTATGAAGTAGGTGATAGGGGCTATGTCTTCGCTTTCCGAGGAATTGGTGGTCGGCTCTTAGCTGGCAATCTCTTGGAGAACGAGCAGTTTATGATTGGTGGTGCCGACACGATTCGGGGATACACTCGTGGTTCTAATGATTCCTTAAAGGGAGATCAGATGCTGGTTGTAAATGCTGAGTTTCGGTTCCCCATTGTAGATAAGATTACAGGTGTAGTCTTTACTGACTGGGGAAGAACTTGGGATAAGGACGATACAATTGGTCTTGCTGAGTTGAATAACAGCTATGGTTTAGGTGTTCGTTTAGATACACCGTTAGGTCTTCTTCGATTAGATTATGGATTTGGTAAGGATACAGAGGGCAGCCGAAAGGGACAGTTCTATTTTGGAATTGGCCAGACATTCTAAGAAAAGTACAGGAGGCCAGCAGGTTTTCACTGAAAACCTGCTGGCTTTTTTTGCATTTGCCCTGCTGGAGCCGGTGCAGTATAATTGGGAACGTAGATTATGTGAGAGGAGTTATTATTCATGACTAATAAACGTTATGTTATAATTACCAGCATTTTAGTATTAGTAACCGTTGTAGTTGGTGCTTTTTTTACATCGGTGCATGGTAAGGGAGAATCGAAGGTCGGTGTAGTGAACTTGGACGCGGTTTATACGCAGTATATGGCTCCACCCCTAGTTAATGCGCGCGATGAGATGCAGGCCGAATTTGACGAAAAAAGCGCTGAATTGGATGAAGATGAGAAGACCGAATTGTTCATGGAGTATCAAGAGAAACTCACTGCTATGGAACGCCAGTATCGTGAGGATGTTCAGGATGCAGTTAATGAGGTTGGACAGAAACAGGGAGTTGACGTTATTGTGAACGCATCGGTAGTGCTGTATGGAGGTATTGATCTTACCGATGATGTTATTAAGTCCTTAGAGTAGGGATGTGAACCAAATGAAGAAAAGCCGTCTGGCTGTATTCTTCGTGGTCCTTCTTGCCCTGCTGGGATGTGCTGTTTTAGTTATTCCTCAATGGATTAACAAAGAGGCGGCTGTACAAGAAGAGGGAGAAACGAATTCAGAAGCGACGGTGGAGTTTCAACAAGAAGCAGCTGAATTAATGGTCCAATTTGAATCTAATTTGGAGACACATCATAAAAGACTGCAGGCAGATGGGGAGCGTGCCTATCAAGAGAGATACAATGAGATTGTCTTGGAGGAAAATGAAAAACTGGCTTTGGGAGAACAGGCCCTGAAGGATGAAGGGCAGGAATACGCAAAACAGCTGCAGGATGAGTACGGCATCAAGATCCTGAACCGTCAGCTCCAGCTGGCTATCGTTAGTCTCTCAGAAGAGGAACAAGCAGCAAAAATTGCCGAAATCGAGTTTTTCCAGTCGGAGCTAGAAAGGTTAAAAGAAGAAAGGGAAGCAGAACTTCAGGATAGGCTGACCGCTTTGTACCAGGAATATGAGGAATCTTTAGATGCAACTTTATTAAGCGCTCAAGCAGAGATCGAAGCTAGTTTGGAACAGGATTATCTAAACTACAAAATGGAGCTGCAGACAGCATTGGATGAGGAAATCGCTCTTTTAGAGGGGAAACTGCGTAGGTCACTTGCGAACCGGGGATACTAATCGAGAATGAGAGAGGTGATGACATTCTTGAAGTATCTACCATGGATTCTAGTGGTATTGGTGGGAGCTGCTCTTGCCTGGGTGTTGTTTGCTCAACCAATGGGACCCAATATTGGTACGATTAGTCTCGGACGGATTATTGATGAGAGTCCTCGTGCCCAAGAACTGAATCAAATGCTGAGTGATCGTTATGAAGAGCTCATTACCCAACTTAATACAGAACAAGACGAGGAAACCCCAGAAGAAAGAGCTGTAAGAGAAAGGGAAGCGTATTCCCAGTATTTAGCCTATCGCCAGGAGCTAGAGGTCAAACTTCAAAAGGAAGTAGATGAGGCGGTACGGAACGTTGCGCAGGATAAGAATTTGCGAATTGTGGTGGATGATGACGTAGTGCGCTATGGTGGAACGGACGTAAGCGATGAAGTCATTGCCCGCCTTCGTTAGAAAAGAGGGGACAGCAGATCAGGCTGCCCCCTTTAAAATCCAAGAAATCCCACAATCCTTTGGCAGGTAATCTTTTATCTAAGAGAGAATAGATCTGGATACAGGGTTGAAAGAGGTGACCAACATATTGAATAGAAATCTTGTTTTTGCATTTATTATTTTATTCATGGTTGTCAGTTGTGGAGCTTCAGGAAACGCTCGAGTTTTGGTAGTACCGACAGCTGATACGCTGCGCCCAGGACAGACTAATTTAGGGTATTATCTACATAGGCAGAGTCACTACTTAGAGGCGAACTTTGGAATCGTTGATGGCCTCAGTATGGGTGTAACGGGTATTGTGAGAGATGTACAGTTTCGTGGTAACGCACGACTAAGGATTTTGGAAGAATCAGTACAGATGCCTGGTATAGCTGTAGGTATGGAATTTGGGTCAAAAGTCAGTCTCTATGGTACAGTAAGCAAACAGCTGGGTGCTGCTGGCGTCAGGGGTCATTTGGCCTTTGGCAGTGGGCGGTATTCCAAGGGAATGGCTGGGGTCAGTGCTGTTATTAATCCAGTGCAGGTAAAAACAGCAGGCGGTTATCAAATGCCCAGTATGTCCATTGCTTTAGAATATGATGGAACAGGTCTTAATGCTGGTCTTATGGCCCAGTTTTCACCGCAGTTCAGCGCACATCTCGCCGTATCTGATTTTCGAGAGCTGGGTTTAGGACTGAACTATAGAATAGGGTTTTGACAAAATCCAGGGAGGGTTTCTTGTGAAGGATATTCGTCCGTATCTGTGCATAGTTCTAATGCTGTGTTTGTTCTCATCTGGAGCATATGCAAACGTTCTAGACTCAAACCCAGCTTCTGTAGGAGAATTATCACGGCATCAGGTCTCAATTGCTGGAGGTCTTGGAGTGGGGACGAAAGAGATGGCAGTAGGCTATGGCGAGCCTGATTATGGCTATGGTGCTGGTGCACTGGGAGCCGTACGCAGTATTTCAGATGAGCTTATTGAAACCTCCCTTTTTTACACCATTGCTAAACAGATCGAATCTCGACTCGTATTTGGGATGCGGTTTCGCTACTTCACTCAGCGTCTTGATGGGGCAGGTAGTACCTTTGAGGGGATGTATCTTACGTCTGATTGTGGGGTGACCGTCTATCCCCATCCACAGCTTTCTCTATTTGCTGCCGGTCAAAATGTTTTCTATTATTCACTGCATGATTCTCCTAGAGATTTAGTGATGAATGTACAGTCAGGAATTGGCCTACACGTGGCAGACAATCTTTCTATATCATTTGGCATGAATGATCTGCTGAATCGCCTGCTCCATACTCAAAAATGGGCTGTTGGGGTAAGGATGACTGGGAAGAACATTCGAGTTGATTATTCATTAGCAGGTTTATTTGGAGAAATCCAGTCTTTGAAACACCAAATTGGATTAACCTGGAATTTCTAGACGGGAGAAAGGGGAATGATGTATATTCGTAATTTTCCACGCACTCTCGATCGGTATATTATACGTGAATTCTTAGGACCTTTTTTCTTCTGCGTTATAGGATTTACAGTGATTCTCCTCAGTGGCCTTTTATTTCAGCTTTCTGATCTTATCTTTGTAAAGCATGTACCAGCTGCCACTGTCGGTCGAATGCTGCTGTACAAAATTCCTGGAACTGCTGTGCTCACTCTGCCTATTGCAGTACTGTTCGCTACGTTGCTATCCTTAGGACGTTTAGTTCAGGATAGTGAGGTAACGGTCATGCGGGGGAGTGGAATTGCTTTTCCACGGCTTATTGTTCCTGTCATTCTTTTAGGTTTAGCGGTCAGCGCAGTGACCTATTGGGCTTCAGAAGAAGTTGTTCCATGGGCAAACCATCAGTATGAAAACACGCTGCGGCGTATTGTCTTTACTGAAGGGATTCCCGTTGTCCAAGAGAATGTATTCTTTCATGGTGGTGAAGACCGGTATTTTTACATTGGGGAAGTATCAACAAAAACCAATGAACTGCACAATATTCTCGTTTACGAACTAGGAGATCGTCCATTCCCCAATCTCATTACGGCTAAAACAGGCATGTTTCAAGATAATGTCTGGGTCTTGTTTGATGGAATTTCTCAAGAGTTGGATGAAGAAGGCTTTGTTAAGTATGAGACTCGGTTTGGCCGCTTGGAGATTATTACGGAGCAAGAGGCAGAGGTGTTTCTAGGAAATCAGCGTACGACAGATGAAATGAACAGACGGGAACTGAAGGATCATATCGAACGCTTTCAGCGTGGGGGACTCAAGGTCCCTTCGTTTGTAGTTGACTACCATATGAAGTTGGCATTACCAATGTCTTCCTTTATTTTTGCCCTATTTGGTGCACCCATGACCCTCCGGAGTCGAGCTGGACGTTCTTTTGGTGTGGCACTAAGTCTTGTAGTTCTGCTTTTTTATTATGTTGCTGTTTCTGTAAGCCGTTCTCTAGGTGCTAACGAAGTACTGCCGCCGCTGTTATCTGCCTGGATAGTGAATGTGATTTTTGCAGTGATTGGTTTATGGCTCATTGTTCGTTCCGATCAACTCAGGTAATGAGGAGATTCTAATGGATATTGGCAGAAAAGTATCAATTCCTATTTTGATAATGCTTGCTCTATGTCTATTTGTCAACACTGGGACTGCCTCGGCAGAGGCAGAACGAGTGTATGTCCGCGCGACAAAATTGGGACGTTATGATTTTGAGAGTCAAGTCTTTATTGGCGAAGGTGACGTAGAATTACGCAGTGGAGATACGGTTATTCATGGAGATTACTTAGTGTGGGATATGACCCAAGAGGAGCTGTATCTAAATGGGAATGTTACTCTTGTACAGGGTTCGGATGAACTGCGGGGTCAGTCTCTAAAGTACAACGTAACTGCGGGGAAAGGCGAACTTATGAATGTTCGGTCTGTGATTGATATTCCTAAGGCTGAAGGGCCAGTTTTTTTATTTGGAGAGTCAATGGAAATAGAGTCGGATGTGTACCGTCTAGTTGGTGGGGAATTGACCACCTGTGACTTGGAAGAAAGCCATTATCATGTGTCCACAAAAGAGCTGGAAGTAATCGTCGGCAAGAAGATGATTATTCGGGGAGTTACGTACTATGAAGGCAAGATGCCCCTCTTTTATTGGCCTTATCTAGTAATTCCTCTTGATGTTGATTGGAAAGAGGGTCTCTTTGCTCTGCCAGTGGTGGGGTATAATCAAACAGAAGGTATATATGTAAAGAATACGTTTAACTATTACATTAATCAGAGAGCTTATGGAAATGTATACGTTGATTTTTTCAGTAAGCTGGGTATAGGGCTAGGTGTACGTCACTTATATGACCTTGGTAAGGTGGGGAATGGTTCGCTGTATGTGTATCATCTTCCTCACAAGGATTCTCAACTGTGGCGTGGTCGGTTTGAACATGAGACACAGGGAAGGAATTGGGAACTTAAGACGAACAATTCATATGAAGACTCAATGGACAGCCGATTTATCGATTCCCAAACCAAGCTCACCTGGAAGACAGATAATATTTCTGGGGAAGCCCGTGCTGTTTACCAGGAAAATCCCAAGAAAAAAGTGAAGCGCTTATTAGAATACGGGGCAGCTTGGAAACAGACCTTGGCTGATGGTTGGCAGCTGCACTTAGATGGGAAAGTGACGGAACGTGATACGACCACTCGCTTAAAAATGATAGATTACTTGGCTGAAACAAGTTACGCTTGGGACAAGCATACTGTTACCTTAGGCTTTCAGCAGAAATACAATCCAGATCTGGTTGATAGTTCATCACAACCGTGGGTAAGTGTTAATCGTATTCCGGAAGTCACATGGAATGTGAAGGATTTGGGTCCCCTTCGACTTGAGCTTTCTGCAGGTAAATATAGTGAATACCCTTCGCAGGTGACAGGTTTGAGGGGACTTGGTGCTCTGCGTCTTCAATCTGTTTCGTGGAAGCCTACTAGTAAAACTACCTTGAGCTATACAGGCGATCTTACAGGCTCCATCTATGAGGATCAGGAAAGTCAGTTATCTGTCTACGGTCGTGCTAATTTAAGTCAAAGGATCACAGAACAAGTGCGCTTTTCAGCTGTCTACAGTCAGCGCAATGTATGGGGAGATACGCCTTTTCAGTTTGATAGGCAGAAGGCAGCGAAAGACTTGACACTGCAGTTAAATTACGCCTCATCAAAAGTGAATGCTAGTGTTCGGGGTGGATATGACTTTCTTAAGGATAAATACGATTCCCTAGTAGTACAGAGCAGATGGCAGCCTAATCCTAAATGGCGCTTTAGTGTATATGCAAATTACGACTTAAACACTGCTGCTCCTGGTCGGCTCGTACCTATTCTTGAATATGAAGGAGATTCGGAGAACCCGGTTGAGTTTAAAGTTGGGGGCCGATATGAAATGAGTGGTCAGTATTGGGAACGAATGGATGTCCAGTTTGAAGTTCCTGTTGCTGAAACGTGGAAAATTGGCTGTGATGCAGTATATGAGCCTCAAAAAGGGACTTTTTCACGGGGCGCTCTTAGTCTTTCGAAAGTATTTCACTGTCGAACAATAGCTTTTTCCTATGATCATGTGCGGAAGAATGTGGCGCTGCAGTACACCATTAACGCATTTCCCACCCTACCTTTTAAATGGGGGTCTGCTACAGGTGTGAGCCTTTTCGATCTAGAAGATGTGTATGATATTATCGGCTTATAAGAAAGAGAGGGGTGAGGAGGATGGTCAACAGACGCACATATGTACTTGCATCTGTTATTCTCCTCGTTGTGGTGTGTGCCTTTTATTTCATGCGGAGTAATCCCTCCTCTCAGGAGAATGAAGAACCTCCAGCCTCACCAGGTGTTCAAATTGGGGAATCTCGCTTAGTGGGACGTCTCGATGGTAAACGGCAGTGGGAGATTGATAGTGAACAAGTTCATCATTCTGGTAATGTAGTTACTATAACGGACATTAATGAAGCTATCATATTTAGGGACGATGCTCCGTACTTCTATATAAAAGCAGAGCGGGGTGTATGGTACCGTTCAACCAACGTTTTAGAATTAGAGGGAGATCTAATTGAGGTAACAGGACCAGATGACTTTCAACTGGATAGTGAAAGATTAGTCTGGCGGGGTCATGATGAAACATTGGAATCTCCCGGACCTGTTGTCATTCACTATGAGGGAGCAGATATTAGGGCAGATCATATGTTGGTGGAGACAAAAGAGAGCTTGGTGATTCTTAAGCAGAATGTCAGAATTCAGGAGGGAAAGCACACTTGGGCTCTAGAACATGCAGTTTACGCTTTGGATAAAGAGGTTCTAGGGTTCTATGGCGATGCAGTTTTAAACATGGAAGGAGGTTGGGGTGATGAATAGAGAAAGGCTCTGCTTTATGGTGATTCTTATTCTTCTACTCACTGTCTCAGGTGGATTATTGGCGAAGGAAAAGGCTGGGACACTAGAGTTAATCGGTGTTCCCTCTCATGTCCAAGGTGGATGGTATCATTCAGATTCTGGAGTTTTCTTTGTAGATGTAACAGAGATTGAAGGGGCGTTTGTCCGAGTATCTTATGAAGATATGGAGATTACAGGGAAGAAGTTAGAGTGGCACACAAAAGACGACTACTTTATTTTTACTGATGGTGCAAAACTGGAAAAAGATGACTTTGTCTTAGAAAGTAAAACCTTAGAGTATTATGGGAATGAGGAAAAATTGGTTGCTGCTGGTAATGTAGTTGCTGTAACAGATGATGCAACCGTACACTCACAAACATTGGTTTATCTTGAGGAAACGGACGAAGCATTGTTTACAGACGATGTGACAGTTGAGGTTACCGATGGACGACTCCAGGGTCAGCGATTCTTGATGCTTGTGGAAAAGAAAGAGATGCAGTTTTTTGGGCCGTTTCAAGGTCAGTTTTCAACAGACAGTAATAAATGACAATACTTGATAGCATTACCACTTAAACCCCAGCTTGAGGCCATGTTATAATGGAGGCACCAGGTGAGGAGGAAAAGGTAATGCTTTCTTTTTTTCGTGATGGCTTTTATAAAGATTTTATAGTCCTCATTGTACTTACGATTATCCTAGGGGCTGTCTTTTCCTCAGGAATTGCCTGGGCGCTCGATTCGTATTTTGGGGACGCCCTGGATGACATGATCGGTGAGTACGGTGAATATGACGTTATTCTGCATATTAGAGAAGAATCAAAGGATGCAGCAATGCGTGAGCTAGAACGCATTGCAGAGCAGCATTTCAAAGGGGCTAGATTGAGTCAAACCCTTACTATTGCCGGTCAGGCCAATTTCTTTTTTGGTCTTCCTGAGGAATGTCGGACCAGGGATATATTAGAGAATATTGCATCATACTTCGGGGGAGTACCAGGATTAAATGGGTATACCTTAATTATTGAACCTAGTATTCTAATTCGAGGGGTTCATTCTGGGGTCCGTAGTGAACTTCAGGAACAGATTGAAGCCATTCCTGGAGTTGAGTTTGCTTTTCGAGATGGGTCCAATATGATTGTTCTCTTAACAGATGAAGAACATTCCCGCGAAGTGTCGGCACGGGTGGAGGAGATTTTAGCCCAGTATCAAATTGTAGAACTTCGCTTCCCCATGGGTTTCGAAGTAGATACACAGCAGGTGGGCGATGAAGCAATTAATATTATCAAAAAGATGGCACCTGGACGTCGTTATTCAAATGTCACATCTGCTGAATATGGGGAAGAATTGGATGCCTTTCTCAAAACACTTGTAGAAATGCGCGATTTTCTTATGAGTTATGCATCCAAAGTCCGTATTACGGTAGATCCCAATGTTCATCTGGCTGTTGGGGAACAGATTGCTGTACAGGGTACGTCTGGCCAGGAGCTGGAGCCAACCGCATCGATTACAGATGAACACGTTCTTATCGAAGTTACAGCAGTGTACGGAGATATGGCAGAGGGAATGATTACTCGGGGCTCAATTGCCCAATCCATCGATAAGCTGGTGCAGAAGGGTTACGGAGTTCAGTCTGATGGCGTAATTACCGATTTTGTTGGCGAAGTAGAGTTGGAGAACGAGCGCTATCGTCTAGCGTATGCAATTAGTGAGAGTTTGCGGCTCTTAGAGGAATTAGATGAGCTGTCTGTTCAGGCTAATGCAGCTGTAGATAATGCCGATGCAGTCTTGAATACATTTCAAGAGGCACTAATGCAGTTAGAAGTTCTACAGGTCCAGATGCGGCAGCTCAATGATGGTATCGCTAAGGGCGGGACTGGGTCCACTGGTGAACAGCTGCTTGTAACTTTACTCTTGAATGGCCTATTTCAGAGTCTAGCTCAGGCTGCCGTGAATGCAGGTGAGGGCTCTATTGATTCGTTAGAAAACCTTGACATTGAAGAAATGCGGACAAGCCTCAATGGCATTAGTGAACAGATCGCTAACGTCCAGGATATTGATGTTCAGGCCATCATTCAACAGATTGAGTTTGTTCGAGATACGCTGCCCAATTTAGAAGATGAAGAAATAGGTCAGTCCATTCGACTAATCAACACTTATTTGGGGGGGCAAGTCATCCCTGGAGAGCGCATCCAAATCTTAGTTCATGACGGTTCGGTAGATGAGAAGGAGATTGAGAAAACTCTTCAGGTAGAGCTGGACAATCCTTATCTTCATACCTATTCCACCTCTGTAGGGATGGTTAATCCTGATGCTCGTTCTGAAATATTTCGCATTCTAAAAGAGGTACGGGCTATTGTCGCTGGTATGCTCGCAATTATCTACACGGGGGTAATACTTGTACTAGATCACGCAACCATCTTCAGTACCCTCAAGTATATTCGGGCCGCTCGCAAGCCAGTGACCAATCGTTGGCTTCGAATATTTGATCCCATTAAGATCTTGGGCGGATCATTAGGTGCCCTAATACTGTTCACCGTTTACCAGTTGAGTAGGGCACAGATTCCTATGGTTACACCTCCCATGATTGCACTCTGCGGTTTTGTTATAGGCCTGTTAATCGCCATTTTTGCCGAACGATTTAGTCCTGTGCATACAAAAGAGATTATGGCTGGACAAGCTCTAGGTTTGTCTAATGTGCAGATTATGCGGGAAATTGTCATCCCTGCAGGACGACCAGGAATAATGAATCTACTCAATCGATGGAAACAGCAGTTTTAGGAGGTGGTCCAATTGCTTTATCTAAAAGATCTGCACAAACAATACGGGAAAGTGGTGGCTTTAGAAAGTATAAGCCTGGAAGTTGAACGGGGTGAGACCGTCGTGATTATGGGCCCCTCAGGCTGCGGAAAGTCCACCTTAATCCGGTGTATCAACCGCCTGACAGAACCTGATAGGGGCGAAATTATCCTAAATGGACAGAGTGTGCTGGCCTTATCAGATAGTGCCCTGCAGAACCTGCGGAGAAATGTGGGTTTTGTTTTTCAGCAGTTCCATTTAATCGGTCGTCTAAATGTACTGGAAAATGTCATGTTTCACTTGGTTCTGGGTGGTATGGAACGGACCACTGCAGCAGACCGAGCACTGGCAGCTTTGAAGAAGGTAGGCTTGGACAATGCAGTTTCGAGATATCCTCATGAACTAAGCGGCGGTCAGCAGCAGCGAGTGGGGATTGCTAGGGCTCTGGTAACAAATCCTGAGTTAATGTTGTGGGATGAGCCAACTGCATCATTAGACCCGATTTTAGTTGGAGAAGTTCTGGATGTTATGGAAGAGTTAGTGCGTACGACGAACACAACTATGCTGATCGTGACTCATGAAGTCTCTTTTGCTCTGCGGGTTGCCGATCGGATTGTCCTAATGGACCATGGACGTATAGTTGAAGAAGGGGCTCCAGATGTTGTTTTTGCCGATCCTGAATCGGAAATCGGTAGAAAATACAAGCGCCTTCTTATGAGCTGATGACCAAAAAAGAAGGAAAAATCAACACTTGTGCCGAAAACGTACGAGACCAATGAAGCCGAGGCTGCCTCGGCTTGTTTGACATAATGAAGGGGTGATGAGCGTATTGCTCTCCATTGACAGTATCCGTGAGTTACTTCCTCATCGGTATCCTTTTTTAATGGTTGATAAGGTCCTTGAGCTAGAAGAGGGTCAACGAATTGTCGCTGTAAAGAATGTTACTATTAATGAGCCAGAAGTGGATGGAGATGTTGCCGCTCAAGGCGAGCTAACATTTGTCCTTTCTAAGAGAGGAGATGCGTAAGACGATGGCCTATCCTAGTATCATGATTATTGGCGGTGATAATACTAGCGATCGGTTTGGAGCTGCTTTAGCCCAAAAAATCATGGAGAAATGTCCTAATGCAACACTATTCGGTGTTGGTGGTCCTATGATGAGTGATGCAGGGGTACGACTTCTCTATGATATTTCCGAAATGGTCAGTTTGGGAGTGTTTGAATCTATTAAGGGCACTCAAGTTGTCAAGCGGCTTATAAAGCGAGTAATTGAAACGATGGACGAGGAAAGACCGGATGTTGTTCTCCAGATCGGCCTTCCTGTTTTTGGCTTTCGTTTGTTGGAGATAGCACAATGTAAATCCCTTCCAGTTGTCTATTATTATACTCCCTTAAGTCGGGGCTTAGAAAACGTTAAGGTAGGACGCTTTGCAGGTGTAGTAGATAAAGTGGCTAGTATCAGCCTCTTTGAGACTACAGCTTGTCAAGAGGCTGGTATTGACGTTGAATTTGTGGGACATCCTTTGATGGATTTAGTCGAACCGGCAGAATCTAAGGAAGCGGCTCGAGAGATTTTGGAGTTATCACAGTCCAGTTCTGTAATTTCTATTCTGCCTGGTGCTCGTGAGGTAGAAGTGAAGAACGTGCTGCCTACTGTACTTAAATCACTGTGTCAAGTGCAAAAAACGGAGCCCGATATTGAGATTGTCATTTCTGTTGCTCCAACCATTCGTGAATCTTCCGTAGAAAAAATCATTGATTCGTGTCACTGTGATAACGTAAAACTGCGGAAAGATACGTATAGTGTATTGGGAGCTTCCGACTTAGCTGTAACCTCTATTGGAACAGCATCATTAGAGGCCTCCTTAATGGGTGTTCCCTCTATTGCTGTCTATCGAGTGCCGGCTACAACATATTTTATTGATAAACTGCTGGACAGAAAGCCATATATGACGATTACGAATAATATTCTGCGAGAGACTGTTATCCCCGAATATATCCAAAGTGATTTTGGACACGCACGTATTGCAGATGAGGTACGGCGTTTGCTTAAAGATGAAGAAGCTCGTCAAGCTATGCTGACCCAATTTAAACGACTGCCTCATGAGTTAGGCGAGGCGGGCTCGGTAGAGAGGGCAGCTGATCTTATTCTTGAGATGGCAGGTTGTGAACAGTGATGGGACTTGTGGCGCAGAAATTGGTAAAAAGCTATGGCCGCCGCGTTGTTGTAAATCAAGTTGAGCTTGAACTGCACCGGGGAGAGATCGTAGGCTTATTAGGACCAAATGGCGCCGGCAAGACCACTACATTTTCACTAATAGTTGGGTTGGAACGGGCCGATTCTGGTCGTATTTTATATGATGGGCAGGATATAACGAGCTTTCCCATGTATAAACGTTCTCGACTGGGCCTGGGGTATCTGCCCCAGGAGCCGTCTGTATTTAGAAAACTGTCAGTAGAAGATAATTTACGTGCTGTTCTGCAGCTCAAAGGTGAGACCAACTCAGAGCAGGCAGAGTCACTTGAGGCCCTGCTGCAGGAGTTTGATCTGCTGAAAGTTCGGAAGCAGAGAGGTTATGAGCTGTCAGGCGGAGAACGACGGCGTACCGAAATTGCCCGAGCGTTAGCTTTAGATCCTTCATTCTTGTTCTTAGATGAGCCTTTTGCTGGGGTTGATCCTATTGCAGTTGGGGAAATACAAGAAATCGTGGCTCGCTTACGAAGCCGAAATCTAGGAATTGTAATTACAGATCATAATGTTCGTGAGACGCTGCGGATTACAGACCGAGCTTATATTATGCATTTAGGAGAAATTCTGGCTTCGGGTACACCGGAGGAATTGGCAGATAATGAGTTGGCGAGAGAGTATTATTTAGGGAGCAATTTTTCTCTGTAGGCTGGATTGGGAGAGTGGGTGGTGAGGAAATGTACGGCCTGACACTGGTTTTGACATTGGCGGTAGTCGGTGGTGTAATTGCATATATTGGCGACCGGCTCGGTATGAGTATCGGCCGGAAGAAGCTCACCTTGTTTGGTCTGAGGCCAAAGCATACAAGTATTCTGGTGACCATTGTTACGGGAGTATTTATCGCATCTGCTTCCATTGGTGTGTTGACTATAGCTTCGCAGGATGTACGAACAGCCCTTTTTAGAATGAAAGAGATTCAAAATGAGCTGCAGGTGATTCAGACAAGTTACGATGAAATGCGGTGGCAGCGTGATACTGCACAGCAGGAACTTCTCGAAGCGGAGGAGCGAACTGCAGAGGCTCTAGCAAGTTATGAGAATGTGATTCTAGAGCTGAGGAAGGCTGAGGAACAGGTAGAAATTCAGAGGGCTTCCATTTCTCAGAATGAAGAAACTATTGCGGAGATGGAAGAAAACATAGATCGGCTCCAAGCGGAAGCGGCTGGACTCCAGCAGGATATCAGCAAGCTTTTAGCTGTTTATGCTGATTTGGAGGAGAAATATGATGAAGTTTATACGGCCTTTGGCCAAATTAGAGGATCGAATATTGCCTTTAATGCCAGCGAGGTAATTTTGACTACTGTAATTCCCCAGGGACTGG
>JAAYRO010000167.1 GCA_012518735.1 Bacillota bacterium | reverse complement strand
TTGTATCTTGACATTGACGCTGCGTAATGGTTTATAGTTAGAAAAGAAGGTGATTGTATGGAGTATACAGTGAAGCAGTTGGCCGATCTAGCCGGGGTAAGTTCCCGCACTCTGCGGTATTATGATCAAATTGGCTTATTGAAGCCCTTCTGCATCAATGAGTCTGGTTATCGAATCTATGGCTCTATGGAAGTTGACTTACTGCAGCAGATCCTATTCTACCGGGAACTAGGTGTAAGTCTGGAGAGAATTAAGGAGATTATTTACGCTCCTGATTTTCAAGAAAAGCAGGCCCTCTTGGAACACCGCGAACAGCTCTTGAAAAAGAGAGAGCGACTCGATTCGCTGATTGCGAATGTAGAAAAGACCATTGCTGCACTGGAAGGAGGAGAAATAATGACAGATCAAGAGAAATTTGAAGGGTTCAAAAAGAATTTAGTTGATGAAAATGAACGAAAGTATGGACATGAAGCCCGCACAAAATATGGCGATGCGGTAGTTGATGCTTCAAATGCAAAAGTTTTAGGAATGACTGAGGAACAGTACAATAGGGCCAATGAACTTGCAGAGGAGATTATTCAAAACCTCATTGCTGCTGTGGACACCAATGATCCAGGGGGTAAATTGGGTCAGAAAACTGCTCGGCTCCACCGGGAATGGTTGACGTTGTATTGGGCCGCTTATTCGAAAGAAGCCCACGCTGGACTTGCAGAAATGTATACTGCAGATGAAAGATTTTCTGCTTATTATGACCAATACAAGCCCGGTGCAGCTGAGTTTTTGCGAGATGCTATTCTGATCTACACTGGAAAAGAGAAATAATTAGAAAGGCTTCCTAACAGCAATTAGGAAGCCTTTTGTGGATATGGAAAACACTAGCGTCTTTCGCGGGTGGAAAAAGTACTGAACCATACTGCTGATATGAGAACAATACCAATGATCAAATCAATCAAATAGGCGTTGGTGCCCATTAACACCAGACCGTTCCGTACAACTCCCATGAACAGAGCGCCTATGAAAGAACCTATAATTGTACCCACTCCACCAAACATTGATGTACCTCCAATTACGGTGGAAGCAATAGCTGTAAGTTCCATTCCTTGTCCTGCAGTGGGGGTGACTCCTCTAAGGTAAGACATTTGGATAATGCCAGCCAAGGCTGCAGAGATACCGATGAGAACAAAATTAATGATTCGCACTCGATCGGTATTGATGCCCGAAAGGCGTGCAGCTTCTTCATTACCGCCCGTGGCATATACTTTAAACCCAAAACTGGTTTTGTGTAATAGAAATCCTGCCACTAAGGTAATTCCTATAAACCAAAGGGCAGGTACAGGTAGATTCCAGAATGTACGGGCCCCTGTGACGTTATAAAACGATGCCGGTAAACGAACTGAAGCAGGTGCACCACCAGAAATGACCAATGCAATGCCTCGATAGATCATCTGTGTACCTAGGGTGACAATGAAAGGTGGGAGACCGCCTTTTACAGTAACAAGACCATTTACGAGCCCCAAAAGAGCCCCGACCATTAACCCGATTCCACTGGCGAGCCAGATGTTCATCCCGTTTTGAAAAAGAATAGCCACTATCATTCCAACAGCTGCAAATGTTGAACCTATTGATAGGTCGATGTCGCAGGCTATGATAATCATGGTCATAAACATTACCATAAGGCCTGTAATGGATACTTGGCGCAGTATATTTAGTATATTCGGTATAGTTAAGAATGTATTTGTTGCTACGCTAAAGAATAAGCACAAGACTAAGAAAGCGGCTAAGACGCCTACTTCTCTTCGAGATTTGAGAGTACTCAAGAGTTGTTTCATTGTAAAGAACCTCCTTTGCCTACTTCTGTACTGCCAGAGCCATGATTTTGTCGAAGGTAGCTTCGTTAGCCGAGAACTCACCTCTTATTGAGCCATTTGCCATGACTAAAACACGATCACTTATGGCTAGTAGTTCTTCTAGATCAGACGAAATTACAATCACCGAGATTCCGTGTGTGACTAAATCTTGAATAACTCG
>JAAYRO010000166.1 GCA_012518735.1 Bacillota bacterium | reverse complement strand
TTTTTGACCTAGATGGAACCCTAAGTGATCCCGGTGAAGGAATCATCAATTCTTTAATCTACGCGTTAAAACATTTCAGCATCGAAGGAGACCCCCAAATCTTACGGACATTTATTGGTCCCCCGTTAGTGGACTCTTTCCAGGAACAGTTTGGCTTCGATGCAGAGCAAACAGCCGAAGCGATCCGCATTTATCGGCAGCACTTCCATGACCACGGACTTTTCAAGAATGTCATCTACCCTGGAATCCCCGAGTTACTCCAGGACCTTACAAAAGATGGAAAAACACTGGCCATCGCCACCACTAAGCCCACCGTGTATGCGCTGCAGATTTTGGAATACTTTAAGATCGATCATTTTTTTCAAGAGGAATTGGTGGTAGGAAGCTTCTTAGATGGAAGGCGCACAAATAAGGGCGAGCTGATCTCAACCTTACTGGAGCGCTTAGGGGGTAAGACTCACGATAAGGTTATGGTTGGTGACCGTAAGTTTGATATTTTAGGCGCCAAGGCCAACGGCATAGATGTCATCGGTGTCACCTATGGGTACGGTGAGAGGGAAGAAATTGAGGCCTTGGAACCTACGGCAATTGCCGAGTCTGTGGATGAACTAAGGGAGCTTCTACTTGATTAGGATATTAAAACTCCCCAAGCTACATTAGCTGGGGAGTCTACCTCTTAATCTTCACACTGGCTAGAACAACACCCCACAACCAAGATGATATTGCTATACAGGGTGAATTCTTGTGTGCGAACTACCCCTTGGTTAACTCTTGGAACTCCCCGTGGGGTACGGTGCACAGAAGTCCACCATCTTTACCTGAGGGAACGGGGAAACCAGCATTTCTTCATAGGCAGTGGAGGCGATGATCCGGGAAAGTTGAGCATGTAAAATCCCGATCTTCTTCATTTCTGTCTACTTTCAGCCGTGAACCAAAAACTAAATGTCGCTGGCAACCCAGCGTACAGCTTGAGTCCACAAACGTCCATAGTGCTCCCAATTCACAAATTCGGAAGGTCCCTGCGGACCACAAAAAAAGACCCTTGAAGGTCTTTTTTTCTAGTCCTACATGAATCTTCTTTCGATAGTTTATCTTGACAATGATTTTGATGCTAGTAACTCTTCAATTTCGTGAAGATTTGGCATGGCCGGAATGGCACCTTTTCGTGTAGTAACCAGCGCTCCGATAGCATTGGCGAATCTAACACTCATGGCCATCTCCTCTGCCGTCCATTGGTCTATTTCTTTACCCCGCTGCAAAACCTGAAACAACATACCGCCTAAAAAGGCATCACCTGCTCCGGTAGCATCGATAGTATTTACTCTAAATCCAGGCACGTATCCAGAAAGATCACCCAATCTGTAATAACAGCCCTCTTTTCCCAGAGTAACTAACAGCATCCTTAACCCGTATTCCTGGCACAACCTTGTACTGCCCTGCTCTATGTCTTGAGAGCCGGTTAAAAACTCCAGCTCCTCCCCGGAAATCTTCACAATATCAGCTTGATCCATCACTGCCAAGATCTGAGTTTTCGCTTCATCCAAGTTAGGCCATAAATGGGGTCTAAGATTGGGATCATACGATACAAGTAGTTTCCTATCTTTAGCCAATTTTAGAGCAGTAATAGTGGCACTGCGGGCTGGTTCATCGGTTAAGGATAAGGAGCCGAAGTGGAAGATGCGTGTATTGAACATCTCCTTTTTTATTTCTTCAGGCTTTAACCTAGTATCAGCCCCCGGGTTTCGGTAGAAACTAAAAGACCGCTCACCATCTGCTTGGAGATGCACAAAAGCCAAGGTTGTATTTACCTCTGGATCCATCACCAAACCATCGACAGCAATACCCATGTCAATTAGGACCTGCCGCAAAAAGCAGCCGAACTCATCTTCGCCCACTTTGCCGATGAAGCTTGTTCGTTTACCTAGTTTAGCTAGGCAAGCCAATACATTCGCCGGCGCGCCTCCCGGATTGCGTTCAAATAACACATTTCCGTTTTCTGATTTCCCTTCGGGAGTAAAGTCGATGAGTAACTCACCTAATGCGACTACATCATACATATTAGTCACCCCACTATTTCGCTAGACTCCAAAGTTCAATGCTGGTTGTCAGCTTGCCATCAACTGCAAAAAGTTGTGGAACCAATTTATGGGATCTAGGGTAAATTCGCGCTGTCATACTAGCAGCCCCATTATCAGCAAAAACCTCAATTGACGACCGGTCAAGAAAGATCCTTATATCCAATTTCTCCTGTTGCGGTAATAACTCGGCCCAGAATATTCCCTTGTTACCTAATCCGGCATTTTCTATGTCTAGGTATAACTTCCCGCAATTCCCCTTGAATCCAACAGTGATTTGCTGCGAATTTCGAGTGTCTGCAAACACAATGCCAAAATCGGAAGCTGTGGTTCCAACCAAATCCGCATGGAGGATCACTTCTAGACCAATCTTCTGAAGATCACACAATCCAAAGACCCTCTGATTGTTTTCAAGCAAAACATTAGCAGCAGAGACTCGTTCCTTCCTTAGCTCCTTTAACCCTGGGAGGGGATGAATTCGAAGGCGCCCGTTTCTATCCATTGCTAGTTCCCGCGGTAAAGTCAGAGCGCCAGCCCAATTGTCCTTTTTACTTGCTATATTGGCTTCCCATGAGTCCATCCAGGCTAGCAGAATACGACGATCTGCGCCAAAAAAGGTCTGGGGAGCGTAAAAGTCAGGACCATAGTCCAATTTCTTAAAGTACTCCGCTGTGAATTTTCCGGACTCATAATCCATTTCTCCAACAAAATAAATCACCCTACGGCGTTCCGCCCCAATTGGTGACACAACCAAGACATGTTTGCTGCCCAAAGGAAAAATATCCGGACACTCCCAAATAGTTCCTTGGGTTCCATCGCTTTCGGCTGCAACTCCCACATAGTGCCACTGGCTTAAGTCGCTAGATTTGTACAAAAGCACTTTGCCTCTCCCGTCTTTCCCAGACCCCACTATCATAAACCAGAGGTCATCGTGCCTCCACACCTTAGGATCTCGGAAATCAGCTGAACCGTCTGGTGGGTAAGTACTGATCAGAGGATTGTGAGGATCCTTGACAAAATGAATGCCATCTGAACTAGTGGCCCTACACTGAACTTGAACTGGTTGCCCATCTATAATCCGATAGCCTGTGTAAAAGAGATGCAGAACACCATCTTCCACAACAGCACTTCCAGAAAAACAGCCATCTGCATCATAGTCTTCACTGGGTGCCAAGGCGATGGGCAGATGTTCCCAGTTGATGAAGTCTTTTGTCCGGGCGTGTCCCCAATGCATAGGTCCCCAATCAGGGCTGTAAGGGTGGTGTTGGTAGAAGACATGATAGTATCCACTCCAATACACCAATCCATTGGGATCATTCATCCAATAAGCCTGAGGCATGAAATGATATTGGAGGCGGTAAGTATCCACCACCGCTGCTGCCGCCTTGATCACACTATTGTCTGCTTTGTAGAGTAAAGACTCGTAATTAGAATTGTTTTTAGCGCTCATATACCGTCTCCTGTTACAGCAATTTAACTTCTTCCACTTCTACCACGTTATCTACATCTCTTTTCACCAAATGATTAAGCCTTAACGGCTCCCTCCATTACTCCTTTAATAATATATTTTTGCAGGAAGGCATAGAAAATAATCACCGGCAATATAGTCAGCATTAGGGCAGCCATCAACAGTCCATAATCTGATGTATATGTGCCGTGGAAGTAAAAGGTGGTCAAAGGTAGTGTCCGGTTGGACGAAGATATTAGTACCAAGGAAGGCAATAAGAAGTCGTTCCAAATCCAAAGCACATTTAAGATGATTAGGGTTAAGGTCGTTGGCTTAAGCAAAGGAAATACGATTCTGAAGAAAACCTGTATTCGGGAACAACCATCAATCATGGCCGCTTCTTCTAACTCCAAAGGTATTGCCTTTATAAATCCGTGATAGAGGAATACTGCAAAGGAAGAACCAAACCCAAGATACATGTAGATTAAAATCCAACGGCTGTTGAGCAGATTTAACCCTCCATAGATTTGCACAAGGGGGATCATAATCGCTTGAAAAGGGATTAACATAGCTGCCACCATAACAAAAAACATGACTTTATTGAACCGCCAGTCTGTGCGAACAAATATATATGCTGTCATGGAAGAAAACACAGCTATACCGATCACACTAAAAAACGTAATGACCAATGAATTCACGAAGGCTGACACGAAGTCCATTTTCTGAAATGCGGTGACAAAATTGTCTAGAGACCACACATCTGGAAGACCGAATGGATTAGAGATAATTTCCCGTCTGCTCTTAAATGAATTAATTAGCACAAAGAAAAAAGGAGACAAGTAGATAAGTAGCAGTGCATACAGGCTGATAGTCTTTAGGATCCTCAGTATCCGCTTTAGAGGTTTCATTATGCTTCCACCTCCAACTTTTTGCTAAAATACACCTGCGTAATGCTTATTGCTGCCACCAACAAGAACAAAAAGAAAGCCTGGGATTGGCCAACTCCATATTGCTGCGCAAGAAAAGCCTTTTCATAAACATGCATACTGATCAACTCGGTACTCTTAAATGGCCCACCTCCGGTGAGTGCCAAGTTAACATCATAAACCATGAAGCCACGTTGAATTGTTAAGAAAACGGTGACGATAAAGGAGGGAACCATGAGCGGCAGCACGATGCTTCTCAACCGGTGGAAACCATTTGCCCCGTCTATTGTCGCTGCCTCAATCAACTCCCTGGGAATATTGGACAACCCAGCAATAAAGATAATCATCATGTACCCAGAGTATTGCCAAACACTAACAATAACTAAAGTCCAAAAGGCTTTATCTGGATTGGCCAGCCAGGAGTACGAAAGGAAGCCTATGTTTAGATTACGTCCTATGAACACAAGTACATTAGAGAAAATGAACCTCCACACAAGTCCTAGAATAATTCCACCGATCAAATTAGGGATAAAAAAACCGGTTCGGAGAAAGTTCTGCCCTATCACATTATTACCAGTAAGCGCGTAAGCCAAAATGAACCCCAAAGTGTTTACGATCACTACAGTATAGAAAACGTACTTGACAGTTAGCATGAAAGAACTCCAAAACATCCGATCTTTAAACACAGTAATGTAGTTACTAAGGCGGACAAATGTATACGTTTTGGAAATACCATCCCAGTTTGTAAACGTCAAATAGATCCCAAATAAAAATGGTAGAATAATTACGGTCAGAAAAACAAAAGTTGTGGGTCCTGCAAAAAGCAAGTAGGTCTTGAGTTTGTCGATGAATCTCTTTTCAGTTGCCAGCATACTTTACACCTCACTTTGGGAACGATTAGCAGAAAAAGGGGGAACATTAAACAGCGAGAAATCGCTGTTTAATGTTCCACTTATTCTATTATAGACCTTGCCAATAGGTCTCTACTTCTTTAAAGAAGGCGTCTCTATTAATGAAGTTGGAAAGATACTTTTGCATAGAAGCGCCAACTTGAGCCCAGTGGTCTGGCGGCAGATTCAGAATGAAGTTCATTGTTCTGCCCTCTCTGACATAGTCTAGCAGTGATGCTGACAATGGGTCAGCTGGTGCAATGGTAATGTTGCTAAATGCGGGGATAATATTAGCATCCACAACAAAGCGCTTCTGCCCCTCTGGATCATAGACCAGCCAGTTTAAGAAATCCTTGGCTGCTTGCTGCTGAGCAGAAGAATTTTGTTCTCCATCCAAAATGAAGTACTTAGTAACACCAACCGGGATTTGCGTATTACCTAAGTCTGCTGGATCGTTACTAATTGGCACTGGTAGAAATCCAAACTGGCCTCCAGTTGTATCGAAATCGGCGATCTCGGGCCAAGCCCAGTTCCCCATGAACCAGATACCCACTTCTCCTTCACCGATTAATTCGGTACCCCGATCATATGTGCTGGCTAAGGGATCAAGCCTGTCATAGTTATACTCTTTCATCAAGTCAAATGTGTCCAATAAGCCGTTTGCAGCACCATTATCAGCTAAGCTGACCGTTCCATTCTTGAGACCTTCCAAGAACTCATTAATGGTGTTGAAATCTGGCGATTGAGCAGAATATGCTAGTGAAAAGAAGTGGGCCCCTAACGACCAATCCTCAGGCGAGATGACCAGTGCACCTTTCCCACTATCATCTATTGCATCGAACAACTGACGCAGCGAGTCAATTGTATTGATAGTTGCTGGATCAAATTCGCCTCCCACAGCTTTATCCAGGACTGGTTTGTTGTAGATGAAACCAAATCCTTCTACCGTTACAGGGAAAGCCAAGATCCTTCCATCCTCAGCAGTTGCCATATCCAGACTATTATCGATAGCATCTGCAACCCACTTTTCATCATTGAGGGCTAGTGCACGATCTTGGAAGAGCAAAACATCTCCAGCATCTAACATCAATATGGCCGGAGCATTGCCAGACGCATACAAGGCTACTGCTCGTTCAAAAGGTGACTGACCAACAGGTGCCGATATTACCTCGATGCTGACACCATCGGTGATACTGCTGTAGTAGGCAGCGATTTCTTCGAGTTGAGTCTGGATTTCCCCTTTGGAGTTTAGAATGGTGATCTGAACATCTTGAGCAAGGACAACCATACTAGACATGGACAGAACCAAAGCGAAAACCAACATACATTGAACTAGCTTAATCCTTTTCACAACATTTCCTCCTTTTTATTGCAGATTTGACATCTGCCCTCTTTAGATAAAATTGTATCACAATCCCAAAACATATGTCAACCGGTTAACACATGGTGATCCAGAAAGAATATTATTTCAAAGTTAAGAGCCGTTCTTGCTGTACTTCAGGGTCCCAATAGGAGATTTTAAAGTGATGAGTTTTCAGATCAGATTCAAGCACTGCCTTGTGAAGGTCATTCTGCCAAGTAAGTCTCAAACCGTGGTTACCAATGGGCTCAGCGGAGAACTGACCATCGAAGGCCGGGTAAGAGTTGCGGAAACGCATTAACTGAAAGAGCTTCTGAACTACAGGTCTTTCCATATTTTCTTCCGCTTCCTCCAAGCTATAATAATGGCGGTTGATGTTTCTTCCTACTTTAGTTTCTTCTAATAGCTCAATGTCATTTTCACCAGCCAACAGCCCCACATAGTACACCTGTGGAATCCCAGGAGTAAAGAACTGTATCGCCCGAGCCAAAAGATAAGCATCATCATCATTGCCTAAAGCTGAATAATAAGTACAGTTTAGCTGGTAGACATCGAGGTTGTTATAAGCTGTGGTATTGTAAATTGGCTTTACATTAGCTCCACGGGAGAAAAGGTATTCTTTAGTCTGCTCTATCTCCTCCTCGGTTAGAAGATCCTTAACATCCACTACACCAATGCCATCATGAGTGTCGAGGGTGGTAAACTGCTTGTGAGGACAAATCTGCAGCCAGTGAAGGAGGCGCTGATTGTCTCCTGAATAAAGACTGTACAACAGCAGCATTGGTAAACTAAAGTCATAAACCCAATAGCCTCTTTTCGCCAATTCAAGCTGAATGGTGTAATGCTCATGAATTTCAGGCAAGATCTCCACATTATAGGGTTTTAGAACATCTCTAGCAAACTCCAGTAGTTCCCACACTTCCGGCTCCACAAAAAAGCAACTAGTTCCTAATTTCTTTATGGCATAAGCAAAGGCATCTAAACGGATAATGGCAGCATTCTTTTGAGCCAGAAAGGTTAGTGAACTACGGATAAACTCCTTAGTTACCTCGGAGTTGACGTTCAAATCAATTTGCTCCTCATCAAAGGTACACCAAACCTTTTCGCTTGTACCATCTGCAAAATTCACATCTACATAAGGGGCTCGGGGTTTGCGGCGGTAAATGCGTTCAATATCGGCTTGGGTTGGCTCACCATTAGGCCAAAAATCCTTGAACCTAATGAACATATCTTGATATCTGGATTTGTCTTTTTTGGCTTTGAAATCTTGGAAATAGCTAGACTGGCGAGATATATGATTAATCATAAAATCCACCATTAAGTCAAACTCGGCGCCTAGCTCCACAATATCGTCATATGTGCCAAAGGCAGGATCCACTGTGCCATAATCGATTGGTGCAAACCCTCGATCGGCAGAGCTCGGATAGAATGGTAGGATATGAACGCCTCCCACAACTCCCCGCAGATGTTTCTTTAAAAGATACTTCAATTCTTGTAGATTCTTTCCTAGACTGTCAGGATAGGTAATCAGCATAATTTGATTACGTACTGTCAATCCTAGCACCTCCTTTAGTAGTAAGAGACTTTGTGCACTCTGTGCTGTTTTCTAATGAACTGTTTACAACCATGGTATAGATATCGGTGTTGGGAGCTGACATCATATTCAAACTAATCAATTTCCACCGATTTCCAGAGGTAGTCCCTCGCGAAAATCGTTAACAGCTGCCCTGCAGTCATCATATCGTGGGCACCGGGCACTGCCCGAGTCTCGCTGGGGATTGATACGTTCCTGAAATTGTCCCGTATCTCGTTCATTCCTGTGAGGGGACCTTCGAAAGTGCCATTACCTAAAAATACGAAGGGGACATTTGGGCCTGCCTCTTCTGCAATTTTAACATAGTTTGGCTCTCTAGGAGCCCCTGAAAAAAAGCCGAAATACCCGAACAAGCTGTGATAATCGTTGATTACATGGCCGCCGGTCATCCCACCCATGGAAAATCCGCCATAAGCGCGCCCTTCCCGCTTATTGGACACGTTATAGTTTTCTTCCATAAATGGGATTATGACTTCGACTAAATTCTTGGCCACAGCCTCCATATTGTAGGACTCAAATCCGGTGCCTGGTGAAAAATGATTTCCCATGGTCACAAGTACGGTGGGCTCTACTTCGCCTTTCGCTATCATGTTATCAAAGATGTTCGGGGCGTTCCCAGGGATCATCCAGTCGGTTTCATCACCAAATATGCCATGGGCCAAATAGAGTACCTTGTAAGGCTCCGGGCGGTTGGGGTCATAACCTGGCGGTAGATATACCCCAAGGTACCACCCGTCAGCGCCCAGTACATTAGCGTATTCCACATACTCCACAGTTCCTCTTTTAGCTGGATCCGCGATGGGCAATTCGTATGCGGCACGGCTTTGCAGCGCCGGGTCATCTTGTTTTTCATGATATGGCACATACACTACACCAAGTTCGTCGTTGTTATTGGCGCGAAAAGTGGTGGTACCATAGGGTCGCGGATGCGTAGCTGCCGGGTCCCAGATACGTTTATCCTCCCAACCCTGCACCGGATCCCAGACGCGGTACCAGTAACTCAAACCGCCTGCGTGCATTGGTATAGAGATCGACCAATATCCAGACCCAATTTCGATCATATCCCTCCGAAATTCATTTCCGCCCACGTGGTACCTACCAGGCTGCCATTCTTCTGGTTGGTAGCGTGTGCCAGGTGACGGAAATACCGCGGGTGGATCGTTAACATCGCGCAGTTCTAGATCGCCAGCAAGCTGCACACGGGTGGCGTTCTCGTTTTTGTAGACAAATGTTACTGTGTAGCCGGTAGGTGATTCAGGATCCTCTGTAACTGTAGCTCCCTCCCTGTAAATCTCAGTACCATACGTAGTGTTTGTCTCACTCGCATAAGCGGTGAAAGTACGCGCGCCAAGTGAGAGACACACGAGCAACATCAAAATAAGGCTGAGCATGGGTTTTTTAATTGCCTTTTCCATTCAGACTCTCCTCCTTGGAATTTTGGCAATGTGAATACCCGTTCGACACGGATCGTGCGTGGGGGATACTGATCTAAATCATCCCCCTACTAAGGCCTCAAATAGCTGGCAGCTTTGGCAGCAACTATCACATTTGGGGTGCGAGGAACTTCTTAAATCGATACGCTTTTAGAGACAGCAGCTTAACTCTGTGTTAGTCTTTGTATAGTTAAATTAACACAAATTCACGCGTATGTCAACCGGTTAGCACAAATGGATATATCTTTCCCTAAAAAGAAAAACACCAGCTAGATGCTGGTGACGATGCTGTATCAGGTTGTACCCCGTTCTATTAGTTCTACAGGCAGACAATTCTCCACCGATACTGAATTCTCATTCACAAGGTCTTCGATTAACTTCACCGATAACTCACTCATCTTTGCGATGGGCTGTCTAATGGTGGTAATCTGTGGAGAAACTAGAGATGCTATGGACACGTCGTCATAACCGATGATTTTCATATCATGAGGTACCCGCTTTCCTAACTTGCTGCATACTTTCATAGCTGCCATCGCCATGATATCACTATTGAGAAAAAGTCCATCAATATCGGGATGTTGGACAAGGAGATCTGTCAGAAGTTCTTCATACTTACTCACTTCAAATACGTTTATATCAGTCTCTACTGTAAAATAAGGTATCTTATTTTCTTCAGCCACATCCATAAAAGCACGATGTCTCTGATTGGCCAACATATCCAGTTCTAAGCTGCCACACATATGAGCAATCTTTGTGCAGCCGCGCTTTAGTAGCAGTTCGGCAGCCAATCTTCCTCCTTGGTAGTTGTCCGATGTAACATAGGGAATTCTCCTGGAAATAGAGCGATCAAAAGCCACTACTGGCAGATTCAGCTTTTTGTACTCCTCAACATCCAACGTATGGCTGGCCATAATGATACCATCTACTTGGTTACGTCTTAACATCCAGATGTACTCCTGCTCCTTAGATGCATCTAGCTGCGAATTGCAGATGAGCACTTTATATCCACGGGAATACGCATAGGTCTCTAAGTAAGATGTTAGTTGTCCAAAGAAAGGATGGGCCACTGTGGGCACAATCAGACCAATAATATTCGACTTTTTACGAAATAAAGAACGAGCGACTTCATTGGGCTGGTAGTCAAGCTCTTCCATGGCTTTATAGACCTTCTTGCGTGTAGCTTCACTTATATAACCCCGATTATTAAGAACCCGGGAAACGGTTGTAACAGAAACACCCGCCCTTTCGGCCACATCTTTGATGGTTGGCATTTGTCATCACCTATTTCTCATCCATCATCTAATCGATTAGATTCAGTCCCTATTGTATCACAAATTCAATATTACGTAAAAATGGAGAGATAACTCAGCCGACTTCCGAACAATCTAGATGCGAGTTCTGTTTCATCTTGCCAGCAAGATGCGGACATTTAATCACCTAACTTTTTTGTGTAAATTGTTCTAGATGGGACCTCTTGAATGCCATTCAAGAGGTCCAACTTATGTCCGTGACAGCACGAAACAAGATCCAAACACTTTTCTATAGCAGGAATCCCCTTGAACACAGTGAACTTTTCAGTATGAT
>JAAYRO010000165.1 GCA_012518735.1 Bacillota bacterium | reverse complement strand
CGCAGAGTAATATCCTCTAGGTTGCCGATAGGCGTCGGACATACGTATAGCATAAGGTTTCATCCTTTCTCACTCATACAACAATCCCCCTCTCTAAAGCAAGAGGGGGATCATATTTATTTTTTCTGCCCCTTAGACTGATTTGATTTAGGCCTAGATTTCGGTTTCCTTTTCTTACGACGGGGCCGTCGTCTAGGCTTAGCCTCGTTTTCATTGGATTTTTGATTGCTTGATTCAGCTTCACGTTCTTGTTTCTTAGATTGGGTTTTCTTATCTTGTTTTGAACGAGACTTCTTGTTATTAGATTCTGTATGCCTTTTACCCATCTGCTTTTCAATCTCGGCTGTTTCCACTAGCATCTGATAATCTACTTCTTTAATACTGTCTTCTTTCAGCAGATCAGAATAATAGTCTTCTTGGCTCTCCAAATCATGGAAAAACTCGTCAGCGACCACACCGCATCCAGGGCAGCCATCTGCACCAAAGGCCTGCTTACTTTCTTTATAGATATCTGCTTCATATCTCAAACAGCACATTAGTCTCCCACAGATCCCCGAAATCTTAGCAGGGTTGAGAGACAAATTCTGCTGTTTAGCCATTTTTATGGAAACTGGCTCAAATTCACCTAAGAATGTAGCGCAGCAGAGGGAGCGACCGCATGAACCAAGCCCTCCGATCATTTTCGCTTCATCCCTCACGCCAATCTGCCTTAATTCAATCCTAGTGCGGAAAATCGAAGCCAAATCCTTCACTAACTCGCGAAAATCCACTCGTCCATCAGCAGTAAAGTAGAAAATGAGTTTACTATCATCAAGAGTGTATTCTGTATCTACCAGCTTCATTGGCAAACCATGCTCGCTAATTTTTTGAAGACCAATATCAAAAGCTTTTTGTGCTCGAATCTTATTTTCCTCTACTTGTCTGTGGTCGTCCTCAGTGGCTAATCGAAGAACTTGCTTAAGCGGCTGAACAACTTCGTCTTGAGTTACCTGTTTGGGGGATACTACCACTTCCCCGAATTCAACCCCGCGGGCTGTTTCAACAATACAGTTATCACCAGCGGCTATTGGTAGATCCCCTGGACTGAAATAATATATTTTACCGGCTTTCTTAAACCGGACTCCTACAACCGTTATCATACTAAGCCAGCGCTCCTTTTTTCATCATTAACAGCAAATAACCTATGCAAAACCGGACGCGTGCATTGCCTTGAATCGCTGAGACCATTTCTGAAATCTCCTGAATAATGCGAAACAAACTGCGGTATGAATAATCTGCGCTAATTTCTGTTAACTCATTCTCATAATCGGGGTTATACAAGGGTATATCTACCCCACTTTTGATAGCTGCTAAATCTCGATACCACTCCAACATCAACTGGAGATCCATCAAGACCTGCTGGCGATCTTCATTCCAATTCTGACTCATTCCCAAAACCTCAGGAAATGATAGAATGGGGATTTGTGATAATCTATCCAATACTTCCCTTCTGTGTTCGAGAACTGGACCATCCCAATACTCTATGGCCCTACCAATAGAACCGCGAGCCATGCGTGCTGCTAATCTAACCTTGACATCCTCCCTATCTACCCCTGTTTTTTCAGCTAAATAGTCACGTATTACGTCTTCGGAAATACTCCGAAAGGGAATCAGCTGACAACGAGATACAATCGTCGGTAATAGACTGTGTAGACTGGTAGTTGTGAGGAAGAAGTAAACCCCTTTTACTGGTTCTTCCAGTGTCTTTAGAAAAGCATTCGCTGCCTGCGGCGTCATATTATCTACATCTTTTATCAACCAAACTAGGTTTCCGTTTTGACTATACTCACTCTGCTCTTTTAGTAGACGAATCTGCTCAATCTTAATGCTTGGTGTACCCTCTATCACACGAAATTGTGAATAGATACCTCCCTGCTTTATCAACTCATCTGCTACAGCTCGAGCAGTGGTCTCTTTTCCTAAACCAGCATCCCCGTGAAAGAGGTAAGCGTGCGATAGAGTATTCGTCTCCAATCCGCGCCGCAAAATAGAGACGGCTAAGGATTGTCCCACAATACTATCTAGACCCACTGCCATTCACCTCAAGTGTATAAGTCTAGTAACATTCCACGAATTTCATCTAAGCGTTGAACAAGTTCTAGACTATCCATTTGTTCATCTAGGAAACTTCGAGTTAATTCTTCCAACTTTTGATCAATACTCTCAACTAACATATATAAACGGCGGCGACCTTGATGATCGTAGAAACTCTGCTCTGTTACTGTATATGACTTCTTTACCAGCAACCGCAGAACGGTTCGGACCCCTTCTTTGTATCGCCGCAAATTTTCATAAACAGGACTCTCTCTCAATCTGCGCGCGTATTCATCTATCTTCGCCATGGCAACCTCAAGATCAATTTGGACATTGTGCTCCGATTGTAAGACTTCAAGAAATGCGCGAGAAGACGGTGCCGCTGGGCTGCGACGTTTTCGAATTGTCCTTAATCCATCACGACGCTGACCCGATTTGTTAACTCTCAAATCTTCTCGAACCTTTCTACATTCACAATAAAGACGATCGCGCCTCCAACCGTTACCTTATCCATCCTAGGTATCATACTCCCTCGCCCGAATGGAATCATAGGAACAATATCGTTCTGTTCCCGCTTCTTGCAGGTCTTTTTAATCAGGGCTAAGGCTCCCTCAACCTTATTGTTATCCACGCCAATAAGGAGAGTCGTATTACCAACTCGTAAAAACCCTCCCGTACTAGCCAACTTGGTTGCGCTAAAACCATTTTCCATCAGGATCTCCAAAAGGCCTGGTACATCCTGATCTTGAACGATAGTGATTAATAGTTTCATTAACCCAACCTCCCCTTTAGAACCTGCTCAACTCGATCTGCTACCTCCTGCCTAGTCCCTAGAGCAGAAATAACTATCACTCGCTCCGGTTCATTCTCCGCGATCTCTAAAAACCCGTTTCGGACCCTATTATAGTATTCTATTGTTCGTTGTTCAATGCGATCTCCGTCTGTCTTGGCTAACGAATACAAAGGATCAGCATCAAAGTATATGGTCAGATCGGGTACTAAACCACCTGTGGCCCACTGATTAACATCCTTAATGGCGTTAATATCTAATCTCAGCCCATATCCTTGATAAGCTACGGAAGAGTCGACATATCTTTCGCACAATACGATTTTCCCTTCGGCTAGAGCAGGTCGGATCACCTCATAGACATGTTGGGCACGATCTGCAGCATACAGGAGAATTTCGGTCATTGACTGTATATTTTCGTGTTCTGGATTCAGCAGTAGAGCCCTAATTTGTTGGCCCAACTGTGTCCCGCCTGGTTCAAAAGTGTGAAGTACTTCTTTACCCTGAACTTCCAGAGACTTTTTAAGCTGAACCGCCTGCGTAGTCTTCCCTACTCCATCAATTCCTTCAAAAGTAATGAACAATCCTTGCTGCATCAAGACTATTCTCCTCACGTTATTTTTCGTCAAAAGTCTCTGTTGTCCTTTATTACACTCATTTTTTTACCTTCCACTCCACGAACAGGCCAGCCTATCTGCAGACACCAGAGAAGATACTCTACAATCTCTGCTGTGATAATCTCTCCTGGAACAACCACAGGAACTCCTGGTGGATAAGGGGTAACAAAACCCCCACTTACCCGCCCGATAGATTCTGTAATTCCAGCCAGCTCCACATCTATGAAGAAGGCCTCTCGCAAACTCATTACAGCCTTAGGCAGTGGTGGAAAATCCACCTTATGCCGCGGAAGAGGAGTACTTCCCAGATGTGATCTGCGATCTACTATATCCCGAATTGCTTCAATAAGCCGCCTAATTGAAGTCTTGGTATCTCCTAATGTAATCAGCGCCAGAACATTATAGTAATCGCTTAACTCTACTTGTATATTATAATCTGTCCGCAGCAATCTCTCAACCGCAATGCCCGTTAGCCCAATTTCCCGCAGTGAAAACACGATTTTCGTTGGGTCTGACTGCAAACACTCTGGTAAAAGCTGTAATAAGGGAATTTGACTCAGTTCTCTCCTACATTCATGAGCGAGATAGAGGGTGTTTTCTACCAATGATTGACCCTTTTCTGCCAACGTACGTCTCACTTCGTCTAAAACAGCCAAAAAGACTAGAGAAGGGCTTGTTGTCTGCAGCACATCGCGGGCCTGAAGTACTTTCTCGTACCAAATAGGATTATTGCTGTGAAGCATAGAGGTTTGAGTAAACGAACCTAGTGTCTTATGGGTGCTCTGTACTACTCCATCCACACCATAGGACAGAGCAGGTTTCGGCAGCTTCGAAGAAAACCTAAAGTGTCCCCCATGAGCTTCGTCTACAAATACCATTACTTGGTGTTCTTCAGCCACATTCACAAATGTGGATAGATCTGGTACAGTTCCATAATATGTGGGATAGGTGAGGACTACGGCTTGACAGTTGTTCTGCGTCAGAAGTGACTCAAACTGATCAGGTGAGGGCGGTAACGGAATCTGCCATTCAGGATCATACTGGGTTGGAATGTACGATATGGCACCTTCAGATAAGGCCAAACCAGAATAAACAGCCTGATGGGAAAATCGAGGGACGATGACTGTCCCTGTAGTGGGTGCCAAGAGATAATGAAGTCCTCCTGTTGTACCGTTTACCAAGAACAGACTGTTCTGTGCACCGAAAAGCTGTGCCGCCAACTTCTGTGCCTCTTCTAAGACAGCTTCAAAATCATTACCATAAGGTTCACTTTCCACCTCGTCCGACGGGTCAAGAGCAAAAAAACCTTCACCCAGCTCATCCCGTATTGTGGAGAACACTCCCGACCGCAGCTTATGACCAGGAGTGTGAAATGGCAAGACTTGCTTATCCCTATATGCTGCTAGGGCATCCCAAAGAGGAGCTTGGTGTTGCTTCATGTTCCTTCATCCTTTGTCAAAAGGTGATGGCTGGACCGTACAGGAGAATAATCCTGCCATACAGCACGAAGAGCGGCTGCGATTTCATCATATCCATCATCATCAGGTTTCAATGAGACAATGACCCCTTCACATAAGGGACAAATGGCCTGTTCCCATAGGATGATTGAAGCCTCATCTATACTTCGATGACAAATCACACATTCCATACCATCACCTCCCTATAGACTATTCACATTGGGGCTTCCACGTGTAGGTCCACAAATCCTTCTCAGCATATTCCCAGCGACAGTAAAACTGCACTGCAATAGCAGCTGCTAGCAATACAACAACTTGTGGTCTATTGGT
>JAAYRO010000164.1 GCA_012518735.1 Bacillota bacterium | reverse complement strand
CCAATCAGGATTAGTAGACTATGTGGCCATGGATATTAAGAATTCTTTTTCAAAATACGGCAGTACTATAGGAATCAGTAATTTTGACATTGGGCCCATTCAGGAAAGTGTGGAGTTTTTGCTGTCGGGGTCCGTTGATTATGAGTTTAGGACTACAGTTGTGAAAGAATTTCACGAAAAGGATGATTTTGTCTCCATTGGTACGTTGCTCCAGGGAGCGGAGAGATATTATCTCCAAGCTTTCGTAGATTCGGAACATGTGCTAAAGCGAGGGCTGCATTCTTATTCAAAGGCTGAAATGGAAATGTTTAAAGAGGTCTTAAAGCCCTTTATTCCAGCAGTAGAGCTTCGGGGGGTATAGCTATATCTAGGGTTCTTGCATTCGGTGGGATACAATATATAGTACTTCGGTATTGACTTGATCGTATTTTCTAAGATACAATAATTGGGGGATCGGCAAAACAGAGGGAGTGACAGGATCCGTGTATCAAGTTGTTAAGCGTGATGGGAACGTCTGCGATTTTCAGTTATCAAAGATCAGTACGGCAATAAAGAAGGCATTTGATGCTCAAGACAAGCAGTACAATCGAGATATTATTGACTTTTTAGCACTTAAGGTGACGGCAGATTTCGAGCCGAAAATCAAAGACTCCCTGATTCAAGTAGAAGACATTCAGGATAGCGTGGAAGCGGTTCTGATTCAAGCAGGCTATGGTGATGTGGCAAAGGCCTATATTCTTTATCGCAAACAGCGCGAGAAGATTCGGAACATGAAGTCAACCATTCTAGACTATAAAGAGCTTGTTGATAGTTATGTTAAGGTGACAGATTGGCGCGTTAAGGAAAACTCAACAGTGACCTATTCTGTAGGTGGTTTGATTTTGAGTAATTCGGGAGCAATAACTGCTAATTATTGGCTTTCTGAGATTTACGATGAAGAAGTTGCTAACGCTCATAGAGACGGCGATATACATATTCACGACTTAGGAATGCTGACAGGGTACTGTGCAGGCTGGTCCCTAAAGCAGTTGATCCAAGAAGGCTTAGGGGGAGTGCCAGGGAAGATTACATCTTCTCCAGCCAGTCATTTAGCTACCCTTTGTAATCAGATGGTCAATTTTCTGGGGATTATGCAGAATGAATGGGCAGGTGCCCAAGCTTTTTCTTCTTTTGATACATATCTCGCTCCATTTGTTAAGGTCGACAACTTGTCCTATAGGGAAGTGAAAAAGTGCATCGAATCCTTTGTATATGGGGTCAATACTCCGAGTCGGTGGGGAACGCAGGCACCTTTTTCTAATATTACTTTAGATTGGACAGTGCCGGACGATTTAGCTGAGCTGCCGGCGATTGTTGGCGGTCGAGAAATGGATTTTAAATACAAAGACTGCAAAAAAGAGATGGATATGGTAAACAAGGCCTTCATTGAAATAATGATTGAAGGAGATGCGGACGGTCGAGGTTTTCAATACCCCATTCCGACTTATTCGATTACACGCTCCTTCGACTGGTCTGATACAGAGAACAATCGGCTGCTTTTTGAAATGGTGGCTAAATATGGGACGCCGTACTTTTCGAACTACGTTAACAGTGACATGGAACCTAGTGATGTAAGAAGTATGTGCTGTCGATTGCGCTTGGATCTGCGAGAGTTACGGAAGAAATCAGGCGGTTATTTTGGAAGTGGGGAGAGCACAGGTTCCATCGGTGTTGTTACAATCAACCTGCCCCGAATTGCCTATACAGCTGAAAATAAAGAAGATTTCTTTAGACGTTTGGATAAGATGATGGATATTGCAGCTCGATCTCTAAAAACGAAGCGGACCATTATTACTAAGCTGCTTAATGAGGGGCTATACCCCTATACACAGCGCTATTTGGGAACCTTCGAGAATCATTTCTCTACCATTGGCCTAATTGGAATGAACGAAGCTGGATTGAATGCCAAATGGTTGGGAGTAGATATGACTCACAAAGAAACTCAGGAGTTTGCTAAAGAAGTTCTAAACCATATGCGGGATCGCCTTTCCGATTATCAGGAGATGTATGGTGATCTGTACAATCTAGAAGCAACACCTGCTGAGTCCACCATGTATCGATTAGCTAAACACGATGTAGAGCGCTATCCTAATATTATTACCGCTTCTCAGGGAGAGACTCCCTATTATACGAACAGCACTCATTTACCAGTGTCTTTCACAGAAGATATTTTCGAGGCTCTAGACATTCAGGATGAGCTGCAGACACTCTATACATCAGGAACCGTCTTCCACGCCTTTTTAGGGGAAAAGCTCCCCAGCTGGCAGGCGGCTGCATCCTTGGTTCGTACGATTGCTGAAAACTACCGACTACCCTATTACACCATCTCCCCAACCTATTCTGTCTGCAGAGACCATGGTTATCTAGTCGGTGAGCAGTTTACTTGTCCTCACTGTGGTTGTGAAACTGAGGTTTACAGCCGCATTACAGGGTATTATCGACCTGTTCAGAACTGGAATGATGGTAAGGCACAGGAGTACAAGGAAAGAAAGGTTTATGATGTTTCTGAGGTAGAGAAAGATCATGGGAGAAATGGATCTGTAAGCGGGAAATTTTTGCTTTTTACAACGGAGCGGTGTCCCAACTGTAAAATCGCTGCTGCTATCTTAGAGAAAGCTAATGTTTCGTTTGTGAAGATAGAGGCTGAAAAAAGACCTGATCTCGCCAAGAAGTATGGGGTCCTTCAGGCTCCTACGTTAATCGTCCTGCAGGGGGATGAGACGGAACGTTACTGTAATGCGTCTGAAATTCAAAAGTATGTCGATTCAGAAGTCTGGGTGTGATCCTAGGGAGGTCATTGCGTGAAGCCAGCCATATCCTTAACAGGACATCAGCTGAAACTCATTGCCATTACGGCTATGCTGATTGATCACATTGCTTGGGCCTTTGTGGATACTCAGTCTGTCTTAGGACAGCTGCTGCATGCCATAGGGCGTATTACTGCTCCAACTATGTGTTTCTTTATCGCTCAAGGCTACATACACACTCGTTCTTTTCCTCGCTATCTAGGCAGAATGGGAATATTTGCTCTCATTTCCCACATTCCGTATGTCCTTTTCAGCGTGGGGAAAGTGACGTTTCTTCCCTTCAGTGTGATGTACACTTTAGGTTTAGGTCTGTTGGCTGTTTACAGTTATGACAGGATAAAGAATGAGACTAGGCGCTGGTTAGCCGTTTTGGGATTGGCGTTTCTCTCCATATACGGCGATTGGGGTTTCTTAGGAGTATTGTTTTGTGTTGTATTTTACATTCACAGGGATAGTTTCCGTGATCAATGTGTCAGTATAGCGACGTTCACTATGGTGACAACAGCATCACAGATCGCGAGCTATTTAGGTTTGGGCTATACTCTGAAGGATGCATTAGGGAACAGTCTGTTTCAATTGGGTATTCTCCTTAGTCTTCCCTTAATTTACTTGTATAACGGAGAGCGGGGAGGAACTTCAAGAAGTCGCTGGCTGTTTTACATTTTTTATCCAACACACCTGTTCATACTCGGGATACTGCGGTGGATGTAGAGATGTAAGAGCCATGTTCTGATAAAAGAGTGCTGGGTAGAATTACTGCCCAGCACTCTTTTTTAACTAACGCCTAAATAGACTTCTTGAATACGTCTGTTTGAGGCAATTTCGTAGGCTTCACCAGCCATAACCATCTGACCGGTCTCCAATACACAAGCTCGATGAGAGATGCTCAGGGCGAGATGGGCGTTCTGCTCTACCAGTAAAATGGTAGTCCCTTCTTTGTTGATCATCTGAATGATTTTGAATATCTCCTGTACCAAAAGGGGAGCAAGCCCCATGGATGGTTCATCAAGTAAGAGAAGCTTCGGTCGGCTCATAAGACCGCGCCCAATGGCCAGCATCTGCTGTTCGCCGCCGCTGAGAGAGCCTGCATTTTGTGAGGGGCGTTCTGCTAAACGGGGGAACAGTTCGTAAACATAGTTTAGGTCTTTTTTGATCTCCTGCCTATCTCTGCGGTGATATGCGCCGAGCTGCAGGTTATCATCTACAGATAATTGGGGAAAGACCCGTCTTCCTTCTGGAACATGAACCAAGCCCATTTTAGGAAGAAGATGGCTTGGCGTTTCAGAAATGTCATGGTCGTTGAAAATGACATTTCCACTGGTCTTCGGTATTAAGCCAGAGAGGGCCCATAAGGTGGTGGTTTTTCCCGCTCCATTCGATCCCAGTAGGGTGAGGATTTCACCTTTTTTGACAGAAAAACTGATTCCTTTAAGGGCTTGAATTACACCATAATGGACGGACATATCTGTTACTGAGAGTATTGTCATGCTGGTTTCTCTCCTAAATAGGCCCGTATAACCTGAGGATCATTTTGGATGTTCTCAGGATTTCCTGCGGCGATTAAATTCCCATAGTCAAGAACAAAGAGTCGTTCGCAGAGGTTCATAACTAACTGCATATCATGTTCAATCAATAGAATCGTTAATCCCCTATCATCCCGCAGCTTTCGAATGAGCTCAAGCAGCTCTTGTGTTTCGGGGGGATTCATGCCTGCAGCCGGTTCGTCAAGTAACAAAAGGCGAGGATTGAGCATGAGTGCCCGGGCAATTTCAACCCGACGCTGTTCACCATAAGGAAGGCCGCCCGCTTTGTCCCAAGCTCTCTGCCTCAGCCCTACTAAGTCTAGGGCGTCGTAAGCTCGTTGAGTAATTTCTGTTTCCTCCCGTTGGAACCTTGTAGTGCGCAAGATACTGCTCAGCAGTGAATACTGGCGGTTTTGGTGATATGCAATACGCAGATTATCCATTACCGTTAGATTATTGAATAGACGAATGTTTTGGAATGTCCGAGCTACCCCTTTTCTAGCAATAGTATGGGCTGGCTTGTTAGTAAGGTCTTCTTCTCCAAGGTTTATCTGACCATGACTGACGGGACAAAGTCCTGTCAGTGCATTAAATACAGTGGTTTTCCCAGCACCATTAGGCCCAATAAGACCAGCTAGACTTTGTGGTTTGAGGGAAAAGCATACTTGATTGACGGCCTTAAGACCGCCGAATTTCACACTCAGCTCATTGACAACTAGATCATTGGCTGCCATAATTATTCGCTCCTTTGAACCTCTCGGTTATGGTTGATAAGGATATTTCGTGACCAGCTAGTAAACCTTCTGGCCGATAAATCATCATTATAATCAACAGAATAGGATAGATAATCATTCGAAATTCTGCAAATCCCCTGAGTAATTCTGGGAGGATAGTGAGGGTTACAGCCGCTATTATTGAACCTGTAATACTTCCTAAACCGCCCAGCACCACCATGATTAAGATATCGATTGATTTTAGAAAACCAATTTGACTTGAGGTAGGAGCCATGTACTGGAGGTAATGGCTGAAAAGAGCACCAGCCAAGCCGGCAAACAGAGCACCTAGGGCAAAGGCAAGAGCCTTAAAATAAGTGCTGTGAATCCCTAAAGATTCAGCCGCGATTTCGTCTTCTCGTACTGCAAGACAAGCTCGCCCATGATCAGAATTGACGAAGTTCGTAATTACAACCACCGTCATGATGGCCATGATGTATGCAGTGCTAAAGGATGTGTAGTTAGGAATACCGGCTAAGCCACGGGCACCTCCAACAGCAGGTGTGTTAAGAATTATGACACGAATGATTTCCCCAAAACCTAAGGTAGCAATGGCTAAGTAATCGCCCCTAAGCCGCAGAGCGGGTAACCCAACCAGCAGACCTACAATTCCAGCCAAGACTCCTGCGGCTGCAGTGGCTGCCAAAAACGGAATCTGGAAGTTGATGGTTAGATAGGCGGAAGAATAGGCCCCAATGGCTAAAAAACCAGCATGTCCAATGGAAAACTGTCCTGTAAAACCATTAATCAGATTGAGGCTCACAACCAGCATGATATTAATACAGCACAAAGTGAGAATTTGAACGTGATAAGATAGTAACACACCTGTCTTTTCTAAAACGGTGACGAGTATATAGAATAGGAACAGCATTAAAGCTTTTGTCATGTTTCTCTGCCAATTCACGTTCTTCACCTACACTTTCTCTGTTTGGTCTTTTCCCAAAAGACCATTGGGTCTAAAAAGAAGAACGATAAT
>JAAYRO010000163.1 GCA_012518735.1 Bacillota bacterium | reverse complement strand
CATTCACTTCTCTCCAATCCTAACTAATATACATTTTCCAAAGCAGCCGCGCCTTGTTATTTCTTCCTCTACTAAGGATACCAGATTTTTCGCAATTTGCAAGTGAAAATTACATGGAAAGTGAGAAACACTAAACTGGAGAGATATTTTAAAGGGAAGGGGAAGAGGAAAACCTATGCGGAGTATGTGGAGAGGTTCTATAAGTTTTGGGCTGGTGAATATTCCAGTTAAAATGTACAGCGCAACAGAATCGAAATCTATTCGGTTCAACCAGTTACACAGCTTGTGTCATACGCCCATCAAGTATCAAAAGGTTTGTCCACAATGTGCTAGGGAGGTACCACCTCAAGAGATCGTGAGAGGATACGAGTATGAGAAGGGTCAGTACGTTATTGTCACAGATGAGGAGTGGGCCCAATTTGAAGAAAAGTTGTCTCGGGCAGTCGATATTCTGCGGTTTGTAGACTTAGGGGAAATTGACCCTGTCTATTTTGATAAAGCCTATTATCTTGAACCATCAGAAACGGGAGGTAAGGCGTATACTTTGTTAAAAGAAGCCATGGTCCAGTCTGGGAAAATCGGAGTAGCGAGGATGACGATTCGTTCCAAGTCATCACTAGCAGTAGTGCGGGTCTATCGTCGTATCCTAGCCTTGGAAACGATTTTCTATCCTGATGAAATTCGAGATACAGCAGGCTTACAAACCGATGTTGGTGCTTCTATTCAAGAGAAAGAGCTTAATATGGCCATTTCATTAATCGAGAGTTTGTCAGAGCCTTTTAAACCAGAACACTATGAAGATACTCGCCGGACAGGCTTACTGGAACTTATTCAAAACAAGATCGCAGGGCAGGAGACTGTTGCTGCAGCACCTCTTGAAAAAACCTCAAATGTGATTGATCTAATGAGTGCATTAGAGGCTTCGCTACAAGCGCAGCAGACTAAGGTGAGAGATTATGGGGAAGAGGTTCGACATTGAACATTCCCTTATTTCGACCTATGTTTCCATCTCCTAAGCCCCTGCTAGATGATGCTGGTTTCGTTCACGAAGTGAAATGGGATGGCTATCGAGCGATGATGTATTTAATAGACCATAATAATGTGGAGATACGCAGCCGAAACGGGCGCCTTCTCAATTCGAAATTTCCGGAGGTAATATCCACCATTGGTACCATATCCAAGAGGACCATGGTACTAGACGGGGAGATTGTAGCTTTCGGCGAAAAGGGAACACCTGAGTTTTCACTGCTTCAGCATAATAAATGGAAAGAAACAGGGCAAGTAGGGTATATAGTATTTGACCTTCTGTATCTAGATGGAGAAAGCCTCTGCCAGCTCCCCTGGCATCAGCGACGAGCCTATCTAGACGAACTAGCGGCCGATCTTACATGGCTCACTTTATCCCCAGTTTTCTATCAGCCTCGTCAGGCCGTCCTAGATGCGGTCAAGAGTCTGGGATTGGAGGGAGTAGTTTCCAAGAGCGAGCAATCTCCTTACCTGCCGGGAGAACACTCTCTGTATTGGCGGAAGACAAAATACAAACGGACTGCCGATTGCGTCTTAGTTGGGTACTTCGAGTTAGGTATTTCAGTACGGTCCCTTTGTCTTGCTCAATACCGAGAAAATGGGGAATTAGTCTACATCGGAAAAGCAGGCAGCGGTTTGGGAGATACAGAAAGGAATTTTATTCAAAAAGCCTCTCGAATATTAAACATATCCAGCTGTCCAGTGATCAATCCTCCATCGGATGAGGACAGAATTGCGTGGTTTCAACCTCAAATTGTTGTTGAGGTGGAGTACTTGGAATTCACCCCTCAATTTCGACTGCGCCATCCTGTATTTTGCAGATTTCGATGGGACAAACAACCAAATCAATGTGTGTTAGGAGGCGAATAGATGGTGGCTTCTACCCAAGTTGTAACCGTAGATGGCCGTACCCTGCAGTTATCCAATCTGGACAAGGTCTTTTGGCCAAAACTGGGGTTAACAAAAGCCGATCTCCTTAATTATCATGTTCGTATGGCTCCTTATACCATTCCTTATTGGCAGAATCGACCTATGACTGTAACTAGATATCCGGACGGTGTAGAAGGCCACTTCTTCTATCAAAAAAACAAGCCTACAGGCGCTCCATCATGGGTTAAAACGTTCGTTTCTAATGATACGGAATATATGCTAGCAGATGACTTAAGTGCCATTACTTGGTTTGTTAATCAGGGTTCAATTGAGTTTCATCCTGCTTCTTATGTACGATCGAATCCTAACGTACCAAGTTTTGCCATTATCGATCTAGATCCTACTCCTCCCCTTGGATTTAAGGAAGCCGTTGAAGCTGCCAAACGATGTCAGGAGCTTCTAGTGAAATTGGGCTTGCGGGGTTACCCTAAAACCTCAGGGGGATCGGGTTTGCATATCTATATCCCTCTTGTTCCCAGCTATGATTTTCAAATCAGTACTGGGTTGGTGCAGCTTTTGGGTCAGATTCTCTATGAGCTGTACCCTGGAGATATCACTCTAGAACGTCTCGTTAGGAATCGTCGAGGCGTGTATGTGGATTATCTACAAAATCTAGCTAGCAAGACGATCGTGGGAGTTTACAGTCCTCGTCCTTCAGACGAAGCAACCGTTTCTACTCCCATTCGCTGGAATGATTTGGATTACGTTTCTCCCCAAGATTTTACAATTCAAACAGTGCCCCAATGGGTTCAAGAAATGGGCGACCTTTTTTACATTGTCTCTCAAGATGCCCAATCTCTAGAACATATGCTGCACACTCTCAAGAATATCCCTCACTAAAGCCTCATATACTACTGTGGGAAGAGGGGGAAGATATGTGTGGATTTGTTCTCAGCGCGCAAGGAGATGCTTTTTCCATCGTTAAAACATGGGCTAACAGGGAATTGCTCGTTTGTGATGAATGGCAGCAAGGAGACTACGGGTTTGTTACTATACAGCTTGATAGAAACATAGGTGAAGAATGGGCGTTTTCCCACAAAGTGGCTGAACTCATTTTGGATCATCTTCGAAGGCATTGGATCCGGCGATTTCTATGGGTCTATTATGCCTTTTTTGATTTGGTCGAACAGCGTGTGATTTCTGATCGGGCCTGGGAGATTCTAGGGGACAAACTAGAAGTTGAGAAGATTCATGAGCAGACCGCTTTATGCGTCTACGATTGGGTTGAGGATTCAACAGAACTGATCGTTGATGGGTTTACCCGCTTTCGTCTGCCGTGGTTTTGGAGTATGCTGCAAGAAGCGGTTGATCAATCAGTTGATGTATTTTTACTGGAAAAGGAATTCAATGAGTTTATTCGTTTATTACGTTACTTCGTTGATATGCAGGAGCCTCGTACTTCTGTTGTTCATATTTTGCCAGGTGTAAGCAATAGTGTAGAACTAGTAGATGGTGCTGGAAACACTGTCCAGCAGGAGTATGTGGAGCAAACGGCATATTACTTTGAAGACCTTATTGTTAGTGCACTCGTAAACATGGCCCCCAGACGAATTATTATTCATGTGAGCCAACAAAGCGATATAGTAAACATCATCTCAAAGGTCTTTACAGAACGGGTACGGGTCTGCACAGGCTGCCCACTCTGTCAAGGAAAAACGCCTTGACTAAGAAAAAACTGTGTGGTATACTCCATATGTCAAGCAGAAGCCACCGCTTCTCACCTTGTAACTACGTGTTCTCAAGGTCTATTACCATAAATTGTATTCTGCCTGTATTTTTTCAGGATATGAATTTGTGGATTGGAGCGGGTGGCGAATGCCGTCCGTTTTTTTATTTTAAATACACATATTGGAGGGGTGACACCATTAGCAAGGAACTAAGAGTAAATAATGAGATTCGGGCCCGTGAGGTTCGGGTTGTGGATGCCAACGGGGATCAGTTGGGTATTATGAATGTTCGTGATGCATTGCGTGTAGCTGGTGATCGAGGACTTGATCTTGTAGAGGTTGCACCAAATGCCAACCCACCTGTTTGTCGAGTGATGGATTATGGGAAACACAGATACGAACAGAGTAAACGGGACAAGGCGGCCAAGAAGAAACAAAGAGTCATTACTGTTAAGGAAATTCGAATGAGTCCTAAGATCGACGATCATGATTTTAATGTTAAACTCAGGGCTGCAGAGCGTTTTCTAAAGTCTGGTGATAAAGTTAAAGTCTCCGTACGGTTTCGAGGTAGAGAGATCGTTCATTCGGATTTAGCAAAGGATAAGTTGGTTGATCTTGCAGATCAACTAAAAGACATTGCAGCTGTTGAACGTCCACCGAAACTAGAAGGTCGCCAAATGATCGCGGTGCTTGCACCAAAATCCGAATCTGAAGCCAAGGCAGAAACGAACCAGGCTCATACTTCAAGTTGATAGCTAAGCAAGCATCCCAAAAGTGGCAGGAATAATAGGAGGTGTGTTGGACCATGGCCAAAATGAAAACGCATAGAGGTGCAGCGAAACGTTTTAAGGTAACTGGTACCGGTAAGGTTATTAAATTCAGCTCACACAAGAGTCATATTCTTGAGAAGAAGTCTTCTAAGCGGAAACGTCAGCTGAGACACGGACAAGTAGCAAGTAAACCAGATACTAAGAGAGTAAAACGGCTGTTGCCATATAGCTAGATGGTGAATAGGAGGAGCAAGCAATGTCTAGAGTAAAAGGTGGACCTGCAACACGTCGTCGGCGGAAGAAAGTCGTAAAGCTGGCGAAAGGTTATTATGGTGATAAGAGTAAGAAGTATCGTGTAGCAAATCAGGCCGTTATGAAGTCTTGGACGTACAGCTACCGAGATCGGAAAGCGAAGAAACGGGATTTTAGAAAGTTGTGGATTACCCGCATTAACGCCGCTGCCCGTATGAATGGTATGTCTTACAGTACTTTTATTGCAGGTTTGAAGAAGAACGGGGTAGAGGTTAACCGGAAGGTCCTTGCTGATTTGGCTGTTAATGATGCCGAAGCTTTTTCCGATTTGGTTAGCCTAGCCAAACAGTAAAGTGAAATAAGGCTAATTCCGGGTGGTTTGTAACCTCCCGGTATTTATTTTTTCGAGGGGAGCCCCATGAAACAATACTTTACTTTGAGAAGGCAGTTTCGACGTCTCTCTCCCGCACAGTTTTTGGTAATGGCATATACATTGGTGATTATAGCTGGTGCAGCTTTATTACGCCTGCCTATTTCAGTTCCCGGTGGCATTTCGTGGATTGATGCACTGTTTATGTCTACAAGTGCTGTATGTGTAACTGGCTTAAGTGTTGTTTCTTTGACCGCTGAATTTACAATATTTGGTCAAATTGTCATTATGCTGTTGGTCCAAATCGGTGCTTTAGGTATTATGGTTATGTCAGCTCTTTTTGCACTTATTCTCAAGAGAAAAATTGGACTTCGAAATCGTATCTTTATCCAGCAAGACTTGAATCAGAATTATCTCTCTGGTGTTGTTCGATTAGTGCGTTATATTCTTTTTCTAACTTTTTGGGTAGAACTTACAGGAGCGTTATTCTTGTTCTTGATTTGGAAACCTGGAAGAGAATGGGGGCAGGCTGCGTATTATGCTGTTTTCCATTCCATTACAGCCTTTGCAAACGCAGGATTTGATCTTTTCGGCACCAGTCTCGAGGGCTTTTCTCAACAACCGGCAGTTTTGCTGGTTATAGCAGGCTTGATTGTCATTGGAGGACTGGGTTTTTCAGTTATCAACGAACTCTTTGGAGGCCGGTTTTCATTTCGAAAGACCTCCCTCCATACAAAAATCGTACTTATCAGTACCACAGCCTTAATCGTATTTTCTTGGCTGGCTGTTCTGTTATTAGAATTTGGTAATCCTCAATCCATTGGGACTTTCCGGTTCGGAGACAAGATGGTCAACGCGCTTTTTTCTGGAGTGACTACTCGATCTGCAGGGTTTAGCTCCATACCGATTCAGGCTTTCTCTCAAGCTAGTCAGTTCCTTATGGTACTTCTCATGTTTATTGGTTCTTCTCCTGGTTCTACTGGAGGCGGTATTAAGACCGTTACATTTGCAGTGCTGCTGCTTGGTGTGTGGTCAAATATTAGTGAACGCAAAGAAGTCCAAGTTTTTGGAAGAAGAATTCCTGAAGAGCAGATAAGCAAGGCTTTTGTTATTACTTTCTCAGCTGCTGTATGGGTTATAATAGTGGTGCTGATCTTGTCAATCAGTGAATCATTTAGTATTTTCGATCTTCTTTTTGAAACTGTCTCTGCTTTTGGTAACGTTGGTCTGTCAACAGGAGTCACTGATAATTTGTCACGTTTGGGTCGGGTCTTGATTACCCTCACCATGTTTCTCGGCCGCCTCGGTCCCATGACTCTCGCTTTGGCTTTGGGACAGCGGGGTGTTAGAAATGCAAGTTTTCGATATCCTGAGGAGAGAGTGGGATTAGGCTAAGGCTAAGGAGGTTTCATTCTCATGATGAGACGAACAGGACGCATTAAACAGTGTGCAGTACTGGGATTAGGACGATTCGGCACGAGTCTAGCAAAAACACTATATTCAATGGGTCACGAAGTAATAGCTGTTGATATTGATGAAAGTGTTGTAGCAGCCATTGCCAATGAGGTGACATATGCAGTGCAGGCAGATGCCACAGATGAACAAGCCCTGCGCGACCTTGGAATAAGGAATGTTGATATAGCCGTTGTAAGTGTCGGTTTATTAGAGCAGAGCGTTATGGCTACCTTAATTCTTAAGGAGATGGGAGTGCCCTGTATTGTTTGTAAAGCAGTTTCGGACACTCACGGCACTGTGCTAGAAAAACTTGGTGCTGATAGAGTTGTCTTCCCCGAGAGAGACATGGGACTGCGGGTTGCTCACAACTTGATTTCTGGTAATCTCATTGATTATTTGGAGTTAGCACCGGGGTACTCTATTATTGAGGCGAAAGCTCATACAGAGTTCTTTCACCGCACATTGGGTGAGATTGACTTACGAGCCAGATATGGGATTAACGTTATTGCTGTTAGACGAAACGAGGACATTATTGTTACTCCAGGAGCAGATTTTAGGTTTGAGCAAGGCGATGTTTTGATAGCAATGGGTCCTGATGATAAACTGAGTAAGTTGGAGGATCCGGAATGAATGCACCATTAATCACAAGTAAAAACAACGACCAGATCAAATGGATCAAAAAGCTTAATCAGAGAAAGTTCCGTGTTCAGGAAAGGGCTTATTATGTAGAGGGAGTGCGCCTTACAGAGGAAGCAGTTTGTTCAGGATCTGCCACGAGTCTGTTCTTTACCTCTCGTCTGCTGTCTACGAAGCGAGGGAAGAACTTGCTTGAACGGGCTCAAGCCCAAGGTGTTAGGCTAACAGAATGTACCGAATCAGTTTTTTCGGAAATCACCGATACAGTTAATTCTCAAGGGGTCTTAGCTATTGTAAGAAAAAGACATTGGCCCTTTGTTTTGAAGGGATTATTGGTTGTGGCTGACGAGATTCAAGATCCTGGGAATATGGGAACTCTATGTCGAACAGCAGTTGCAGCAGGTGCTTCTGGCCTTATTGTAACGAGTGGTTCAGTCGATCCCTACAATCCAAAGGCTGTTCGTTCCAGCATGGGCGGAATTCTCCATCTACCTATTTGGTCTATGGATGGGGAAGAGGCTGTCCAGGTGTTGGAAGAAAATAACGTACCTATTATTGCTGCTGATCTAGAACAGGCTGTCGATTGTTTTAACGCATCTTTTCCTCAGACCTTGGCTTTAGTAGTCGGCAATGAAGCGCGAGGTGTAAGTGAGTTGATGCTGACTCATGCTCAGATGCGGGTAAAAATTCCCTTATTGGGGCCTGTCGAATCCCTTAATGCGTCTGTAGCCGCTGGAATTCTATTGTACGAGATCGTCCGACAGAGGTGGAAGGATGAGTTGTAAGCCCACGTGTAGTGTGATATAATAACCTCAACAATTAGGGAAGCACGGAGGGTTATGTAATGAATCTTACACCGAAAGTTGTTTGGCGAATTTTTGTAACCACCGGTTCCATTAATGCTTATTTACTCTATCGTCAACTGGTAGAAATAACGAATAACACTTTGCACTAGATTTCAATTATATATTACAAGGCGATGAAGGAGACAAGTACATCCTGCCAACCCACAGAGAGAGAAGATCAAAGTCTGAGAGTCTTCTTGGAGATTTAAAGGGTGGAAATTCACTCCAGAGCAGCAGGCTGAAGTAGCAGTAGGTCTTGCCGGTTTCTCCGCCGTTACAGGATTTGAGGGGGCTGAAAGAGCCAACTAGGGTGGTACCGCGTACTTCTTGCGTCCCTAACGGAAATGTTAGGATGCAGGAAGTTTTTTTATGTGTAAATAGGAGAGATATTAAAAGGGGGCATCCAATATGCATAAGAAAGTCGAAGAAATTAAAGAAAGGGCCTTGGCTGCATGTGCTAAGGCTGATACTCTGCAGGATTTAACTCATGCCAGAGTTCGTTTCTTAGGAAAAAAAGGTGAACTTACAGCGCTTCTGCGCAGTATGGGCCAGCTGCCAGCTGAAGAACGACCGAAGTTTGGACGATTAGTGAATGAAGTTCGTGATAGGTTGGAGGAGCGGTGGCAGCAAAAAGAAACTGAGCTTTTTGAAGCTGAAGAGCAGCGGCGTCTTCTTG
>JAAYRO010000025.1 GCA_012518735.1 Bacillota bacterium | reverse complement strand
CTAAGTCCGCGGCAACAATAGTTCCACCTACTGCAATGCGGTGAGATTCAGTAACATGTGTGTTCAATCGAGGAACGCAAATATGCGTCCGCTGGATCACAGAATTGTCAGCCACAAAGGGCCGATACTCCACAATACCGTCTACGTCGAACAAACCTTCTTCTTCAATTTGATCTCTTGTATATAACAAACGTTCTTCCCGTTCTGGATGATCGGGCGTAATGCACCAATCAAAGGCAGGGAAAAACACTAATCCGAGTTTATGGGCTGTTTTCTGCATATTCACTACCTCCTCACTTAATCCGCCGCACTCTAGGACGAAGCTGAGCGCGAATGGTATGAATCTGACCAGCCGTATAAAATCCCCGCACCACATTGAAGCTTTCTTCTTCAACAACTTGGACATCCTCTGGATTAGGCAGACCAAGTTCTCGAGCATAATGGGCAGCATGGTGGAGGGCTTCCTGCTTAGCTCGTTTCCTGTCAAATAATAGAGACCGTTCGATTTTTTCCTGCAGACCCATTTCAGGAATTGTCATGACAGCAAGCTCAGTGTCAGCGTGGAACGTAATGGCCGCGGTGGGTTGGGCTGCCCCTGCCCCAACCGCATTCGCACCTTCACTGTAAGGCAGTACCTCATAGGGTAAATCGAGGGTCTCAGCCACCAATGGAATAAACACTTCTGCAGGAGCACCAAGCCCTACAATCGCGCTTGGGCGAATTTCTGGTGGAGCCAGTATCTCTGAAACAGTATACAGAGGAACATTTTCCAAACTGTAATACAACTCCTCTACCGCTTCTTTCAATTGGCGTGTAAAGGCCTCTAGAATTCTCTGAGCCACAGTCTTTTCATCCAAATGGAACTTGGCGCCAAACTTCTTTAAGGCCTGTATAGACCGTTCCCTATCGCCTACGTCTGCTAAACCTAATGCTGCTGCAGCATCGGTTGGTGTGAGAGCCTCTCCACCTAGAGCTGCAGCCCGGCCTGCTCGACGAGGACCTAATGTAAACTGAACCGAACCATCATGGGCCGTCTGACTGTGGATTTCGCTGTCACCCCCCAAACCAACCGATTGGGTAAGAAGGGCTGGCACAAGCGTACGGTAACCAGAGATTACTGCACCATTTCTTTCGAAAACTGGTTCACCGTTCACAATCACAGCAATATCTGTTGTTGTGCCCCCAATATCTACCACAACTATATTTTCATCTACATACTTAGAAAGGGCTTGGGCACCCATAATACTTGCTGCTGGTCCAGAAAGAATAGTCTCTACCGGTCGTTCTAGAGAATCTGCTAGGGTCATGGTACCCCCATCAGCTTTAAGAATTAGGACATTTTCAATCACTTTTCCAGTATGGGACGAGCGGAGCTCCTCAATCATCTCAACAAAACGAGCTTGGTGCTGAGCGACACTAGAGTTGAGATAAGCGGTAACCATACGGCGGGGAAAGTTGGCCTTACCTGAGAGGCGATGACCTAAGGTGATATGTTCGAACTGGGGACCCCCATCTTGAATAATGCTGGCGATTTCCTGCTCTTGACCAGGATTTCGGTGAGAAAACTTGCCAGCTGCGGCCAGTGCCTGAGCTCCATTACGTTTAGCAGCAAAAGCGGCTCCTAAAACGGCCGTTCGATCTAAGGACGCCACCTCCCGCCCCCTATGATCCACATAACCAGGCACTGAATACACAGGAAACCCTAATTCCAAGGTATCTAGGTTAACACCTGGACCTGGAACAGCCACTAACGCAGTAGGTGTGCCTGTTCCTTCCACAATTGCGTTTGTAGATAAGGTGGTGGAGAGTTGAAGCTGTATGATTCCCTTACCAGGATAATAATCCAAGATCTTCTGTAACACTTCGCTTGTGCTTTCAAACAAAGCATGGTGATTGGTGGGTGCTTTCGCCATCCCGATCACCTGTCCATCATGAATCAACGTGGCATCCGTGTTGGTTCCACCTACATCAATCCCAACGATATACAATGATTTCACACCATCCTTTCAAAAAAACCTCCACCCTATGGTTGGAGGCCTGAACTGCTGAGATGCTCAAGATACGAGGAGACAATATATTCCTCGTCATCAATGTCAGCAATAAACATACGTTTGATCAATCCTATGTTCTTAGCGTAATACTCATAAGTGTAGGTTTCAGCCTCACTTTCTCTAGAGGTGATTTTGATTTCTATAACATCATGGAAGGTGCCGGCAGGTACAGTAATCACCTTGTCTACTGCCGTAATCTCCCGATAGCGATCTGCAGTTTCTGCCCATACATGACCAACATCAAGCGGGGTCTGCAGAATCACTGCCAGTTCTTCCTTTTGTTCTGAAGCAGAACCGATTAAGCTCACATCTTCATAAAACTCTGGTTCTATCTGCACAAGCCTAATCTCATGGGGCAGACATTCGAATACCCGGGCAACCACTGTTCCATTGGCATCGTGCATCTGAACATAAGGATCGTCAGCAAACTTCACATAACGGGTAAAGGGAGCGAATTCCATCCCTTCTCCCCCAAAGTCATATATCAAGCCGGGAAAAACGGGAAAATATGCTCGCACGTCCTTTGGTTCTTCGGACAAATGAAGATTGTTCTTAGTACCTGTGCTCAGAACAACGGTCCACATCAATACTGAAATAATGACAATGAGGACAAACCAGACCCAGGTGGTCCGTTTTGATCGGCTCTCGTACATTCCCATCTCTCCCCTATAATCGAATTGTCTTCCACTTCCCTGAGTAGTAGCGAACTAATACTAAAAGGGAACGGAGTACTTGATCGGCGACTAGAGCAATCCATGCTCCGTCTAAGCCCCATTCTAAGACATTGATGGTAAGGAGAGCTAGACCGGGACGAACAAGCAGCACTGTTAAAAAGGTAATAACGGCAGTAGCCCGTGTATCTCCTGCTCCCCGCAGTGCTCCTGACAAAATAAATTGAGACGACTGAAACGGCTGGATTACGGCTACGAGTTTGAGAATTCGCGCGCCTTGTTGGATAATCTCTGGTTCGGGACTGTACAGACCAACGATCTGCCGGCCGAAAAAGAAAAACCCAATTCCTAGGATAATAGATGTAATCATTCCCAGACGGCGAGTATGATTACTGTACGCTTGAGCCATGTCTGGGCGTCTTTTCCCTAAACTCTGACCAACTAGAGAAGTGGCTGAGACGGCAAAAGCCTGACCAGTCATAAACGACATGGCTTGGATATTCATCCCAATTTGATGGGTTGCGAAGGCCACAGTACCTAAAGATGCCACTGTTCTGGCGTAAATAATAACTCCTGTTCGCATCACCAACTGCTCAATCATAGCTGGAATACCAATGTTGAAAATACTCTTCAGTTGGTTCCAGTGGGGCCTAAAACCCTTGCGTAATTCAAGGTGCAGATACTGCTTACCCTGGAGCACAACGATCATTGCCAAGATAAAGGCCACACCTTGTCCAATTACGGTCGCTAAAGAAGCTCCAGCCAATTCCATTCTAGGAAATCCAAAGTGTCCGTAAATAAGCAGATAGTTGAACACTACGTTGACCAAATTAGCCACAAGGTTGTACGTCATGGCGATCCTAGTGTTTCCCACACCTCGAAGAGTTGCTGTTACTGTACTCGTAAGGGCCATGACCACAAAACCAGCCATCTGAATCCTAAGATAAATGGTGCCGCCGATTAATGATTCCTGATCTGTGGCTCCCATAAACTTGACTAGCGGCTCAGCGTAAATGTAACCAATAACTGAAGCAATTGCCGATAAAACTGCGGTAAGCAAGAGGCCTTGACGCAGAATATCATTGGCCTTTTCGTGATCTCCAGCTCCTTTGTAGCGTGCCACTAAGGCAGTAGCCCCCACATTCATGGCAATAAACATTGTCATTAATAGAAATTTTGGCTGCATGGTTAAGCCTACAGCCGTAATCGCCCATGGACCTAACTGTCCTACCATCATTAGGTCCACCATTGATGTTAACTGGGTAAGGGTAAGCTCCACCAAAGATGGCCATGCAATACGAATTACATCCTTATATAACATACTAGATGTGACACCATCAGGGAGATGTTTACTAACTCGCTCTTGGGCGCCATGAGCTTCACTATCAGGACGACCTGTCTCCACCAGATCAAGAGCTAATCTGGCCCTATCTGGTGAATTCTGCTTCAAACCTCTTACTTCTTCCGCTTCCATCGTACGTAATCAAATCCTTTGTGCTCTATATTTAACTAATTCACTTTATTGATCATATCATTTGAAGTCTGGAATGTCTATGGACGCCAAATCTGGTACCTGCCACTCAAAGCTAATAGACTGAAAAAGTATAAGCAGTTGTCGTAGTAGCGCCTCTTGCCCTGCCGGACAGGTGTATTCCAGAATTTATCAACAAACCGCTTTCTATGGGGGCCATTACTAGCTAATGATGCAGCCGCATTAGTAGCCAGTAAACCGATGGGATGGAGTGCCGGTTCGTCAATAACAGTTCCATCAACACGATAAACCTTATAGTCCTCCACAGGAACATCCGCAAAAAACTCCTGAATTCGATTGGACTGCTCCACATGCCATTGTTCCCCGCCAAACCAGCCATAATCTAGAGCAACATTTAAGGCCACCCGATACGAATCACTATAAAAATTCCCATGGCCCCCAGTAAAATTAGGAGTTCCGTCAAATTCTGAATATTCGGGGGCTAACCCTGTCTCGGGATGACAAGCCAATTTTAGAAAGGCTCGACTGGCTTGAGCCGCTTCTTTCCAGAATTCCTTATCTTCTTCTGGTCCCCATAAAGAAAAAAGTTCGTAAAAATGGGGTAGATGGTATGAAGGATCGGTCCAGGGCGTCTCTGGAACAAATTTAATAAGTTTGTTTTGCGGATCCCACATTGGATCCCCTTCTTCTCCGTCCTCTCCCTTATGAACACAGGCAGTAAGAATACGTTTCGCCTGAACACTGTAATCAAAAGGCTCTGGGCCGTCACCCCAACGATTGGAGGCAAACAGCAGTGCCATGGCAAAGTACTCTTCCCCATCAGGAGCTGGACCCTGGGCCCGTCTTGTTCCATCAGGATTGCAGGACCAAGCAAAGTAGTCCTTGTATCTACCGCTCTCATGCCACATATAGGTCTTTGTCCATTTCCAAATCCGATCAAAGAGCTCCTTGTTGTCCATCTGGACAGCCATCATCATTCCATACGACTGACCTTCGGTGCGGACATCAAGATTTCCCGTATCTAAGAGATAACCCATGTCGTCACCGACAGGGTAATAAAAACGGGTGTTATCATCGCCAAAGAACAACTGTTCCCACGTCTCAGCTATTTTTTGATCAATCTCATCTTTTGAATAGCCATATTCCTCAAACACGTTTCTGTACTTCCCTGTAAAAAAAGCACCTTTCATCTGTCGAACCTCCCTTTTAACAGTCTTCATCAGCTTCAATACATTATTCTTGTTAATAAAACTAAGTCCTCTTATTAAGTGAGAT
>JAAYRO010000162.1 GCA_012518735.1 Bacillota bacterium | reverse complement strand
CAGAGCTATGATGCGTTCATCATTGGTGAGTTAGTGGGTGGCGCTGGTTTCAATGGTGCCATAATGATGGAGATGGATCTGCAGGAAGCTATTGCTAAACGAGTGGCTGAAGGGGCAGGTCTAGCCATGATTGGCGGTTGGTGTTCTTATCAAGGTGGTATGGCTGACTGGAGCGGCCAATGGCATGGTACTCCAATAGATGATGCTTTACCAGTTGCTATTTCCGATGATTGGGACACTAACGATGATGGATGTAATGAGCCTAGAATTGAGAATGGTGATCATCCTATCGTGGCTGGTCTAGATTGGGCAAGTGTAGAACGCTTTGGTGGTTACAACAAAGTGACTGCTGATGAAGATGGAGAAGTTTTAGTTTCTGATCCTGCTGCTGGTTTGCCACTGATCACTGTGCGGGGCAAATCTGTGGCGTATGCTGGCGGCTTAGCTGGCGGCTGGGATTCAGACTTCATTACTTGGGCTGATTTTGGCACCATGTGGCTTCAATTAGCTCGTTACCTTGTTGATTAGAAAAAACAGTATGGTAGACCAGCAGACTGCTGGTCTACCAGCATAAGGTATTAGAGGGGGATGTGGGAACATGGCAGCGACCATTAAAGATGTGGCAAAACTTGCGAATGTCGCAATTTCCACAGCGTCGCGAGTGATCAATAATAGTGGATATGTCAGTGATGAAACGCGTGCGAGGGTAGAACAGGCTGTCAAAGAATTGGACTATACACCAAATTCTATTGCACGCAGCCTTAAACAAAAATCCACATATAGTTTAGGTCTAGTGGTCACCGACATTGGTAACCCATTCTTCTCAGAAGTAGCCCAGGCTGTGGAACGAGCAGCACGTGAACAGGGGTATTCTGTTCTACTGGTGAACACCGATGGGAAGGCGGAACAGGAACGGGACGGCGTAGACCTCCTTGTTGCAAAGCAGGTGGACGGTATCATTTGGTACTCACCTATTAACAGCAAGTTAGCAGAGGAATTATCTCAGAGAAAGTCTGGACCGGTTATTGTAACGATTACAGGACGCAGAGAGCCTATAGGCACCCATACCATTCACATTAATGATGAAATTGGAGCGTTTGAAGCGGTCAATCATCTCATTCGCTTAGGACATACCAGAATTGGCTATATTGCTGAACCGGAAGGACCAGAGTATCCCCAAGAGAGGCTGCATGGCTATTTGCGTTCTCTACAGGAAGCTAAATTACCGGTGGACCGCAGTTTAATTGTACGAGGCGACTACCAGCAGGGTGGTGGTCGGAAGGCGATTAAGGAGATCTTGAAAAATCGGCCACTACCAACAGCTATTTTTGCAGCGAATGACTTAATGGCTGTAGAGGCTATTCAGTATGCAAGAGAGATTGGCCTCGAGGTACCGCAAGACCTTGCTGTAGTTGGCTTTGACGATATTATGCTTGCAGGCTTACGAGGAATCGACCTAACAACAGTAGCTCAACCGAAATATGAAATGGGTCAGGAAGCGACAAAACTGCTAATTTCTACTCTCAAAAAGGAAAAAGCATCACGTTATATTACCCTTTTGCCTTCGTTAGTAATTAGAAGAAGCTGCGGTTATCGTTTGAAAGGTTCAGCTGTAAGCTGGTAGGGGGTAAATGGATTGAAAAATCTTTTAAGCATCTTATTATTTATTACTATTACGGTTTTCTCTACAGTAGGTGTTAGTGCACTTAACGCTCCCGTTTTGGGTATCTGTGAGGACTATCCTCGAGGTACGATGTATGACGAGATAGAGCGAGACTTTGAATTACTAGCAAAGTACGATATTACAGATTTAAGGATCAGCATTGCCTGGGGCGATGTGGAATTTGCAAAGGGATATTTCGATTGGTGGCTCCTAGATGACACGGTAGATTTAGCAGAACAGTATGGTATCGAACTGTATCCTTATATCTGTTATGCACCGACCTGGGCAACGCGAGAGACTTGGCGTTCTCCACCAGATGACATGGCTGATTGGTATGATTTTGTCTACGAGGTAGTTAATCGCTATGGAGATCGGATCAATTATTGGGAGCTGTGGAATGAGGGAGACAACTATGAGTTCTGGGTTGGTTCTTGGGAACAGCAGTTGGAATTAGTAAAGGTAGGAGCTCAAGCTGTTAAGGATGCAGATCCTGAGGCTATTACGGTATTTGGTGGGTTAACGAATCTAGATTCAAATCACATTCGAAGTATTTTCAGTTCTGGTGTAGCTGATTATGTTGATGCCATTAATATTCACTTTTACCACGAAACATGGAATCCTACGCCTACAGAGCAGATCTACCCAACTGTAAGACGAATTAAGGACGTAATCAAAGAGAGTGGAGAACAAGAACTATGGGTGGCAGAAATCGGATACAGTGATTACGTGGAAGAGGATGGCTATGTTTCGTACTATGTACGGACTTCACATCCTTATGAAAAGACCCAGCATTTCCAGGCAGTCACCTTTGGACGACAGGTAACCCAACTGCTTGCTTCGGAGGATGTCTCCACCGTTCTGTGGTATGAGGTGAAGAATCTGCCTCTCTATTCATCTGCCATTGGTGATGTGAATAATCACTATTTAGGTGCATTGGATTTTGATTATTTCCCCAAACCGTTGTTTTTTGCCCTTGCCAGCTTTGTGAAGCTATTTGATAACCCATTTGACGTAACTACGGAACAGATAGAGGTTTCGGTACCAAATGGGACAGAGCCTTTTTTTCATGCATTTACTAGGGAAAACGGTGACACTTTACTTATTGCATGGAAAAGGGGAATAGACAAGGTAGAGATGGGGCTAGAGGGTATTCCCCCATCAGGAACTATCCTCCAATATTCAATTACGGGAAACAAAACTATCCTTCCCACTCTCCAATCTGTAACCTTGGATCCAGAGGAGCTGACCTTAATTGAGGTTCTTCAAGGAAAAGAAGCTCGGTTAAGCCTAACAGATCTGGAGGTAAGCCCTGCTGAAGATGGTTACTTGGTTCGGGCGGTCTGCGGCAACATTGGGAATGGGCTGGCAGAATCGGTGGTTGTAGAGGTGTTTCCCAGCAAAGAATTAGTCTTCGATGGTAATGCAGAACGAACCATTCCTTCACTAGAGCCTGGTGAGGAATACGCCCTGGAATGGTTGGTAGAACCTGGGCAGGAAGAGGGTGGCCAGCCTCGCATGTGGATAGTAGTTCGAGATGGTGAGACGCCACCTGCTGCTGAACTAGTTTATATACAATAAAAGGAGAGATGTGCCATGTCAAGAACGATTCTTCCCTTACAGCATGATTCTTTTGCCCCATATGGCACTGTGCTTAATCCAAGGCAATGTGGTGAGTCCGTTAATTCGCCTGGAGAGCCTGTACAGTTTTATCCCGATCGAATGCTGCAGTTATTTTCTACTACTAATTTAATAGCAATTAGTCCAATATTGATTAAGCCGAGGCCTTTTGAGATAACAGGTACGGAACAGCATCTCGATACAGAAGAAGTGATAGGTGGTTTTGATCAAGATGTCTGTTTTCATGTTGGCCGTGACTTAGGTGGCAAACCTGACTTTGAGGATTTCAAAGTATTCTTACTGCCAAAAGGTTGGTGGGTGCGGATCAAACGGAAGGTATGGCATCAAGCTCCTTTTGTTCTTAACCAAGAGTCGGCTGTAGGAACGGTTATTCTACCAGCTCACACTTTCACGAATGATTGTTATGAAGTTGGACTGCAGCAGCCCATTACTATTGTGCGTTCCTAAGAAGGGGAGACTCGACAATGCGTCATCAGGCAGAACAGGTCATTCGGTTTACAGAAACGTACCAGAAATATCAAGATGCTCCTATTGCTGTTCGGGAAGCAATGGCTTTAAAAGCCCAGTTTCCTTATGTCTTATCCCCTATTGAAGATGAGGATTTGTTTGCAGGAAGAATTAATCGTGGTCTTGTAGGATTTAGTCATGATGAATGGGGCCAGCAGGCCTTCGGGTACTATTCCCTTCCTGAGGAAATTGACACACTAATTCATGACCCTCAGTTAGCAGATTTGAAGGACCAGCTCCAAGCTGCCCAAGAATTCTGGAGAACAGAGAATACTTCTGCTAAATTACGGGCTGCATACCCTCCTGAAATGGTGAAGGCTCTTCCCTCCGATAATTGGATGGGTTCTTCTGGTGTCTCTTTTCCTCTATACCGTCTTACAGGGGGAAACATTAACTATAGTAAACTCATGAAGCTCGGTATTCCTGGTTTACTCAAAGAAGTTCGGGAGCAAAAAGGAAGGGCAGCAGAGCGTGGTAGAGATGTTTCGTTTTATACAGGATTAGAAATTGCTCTAGAGGTCTTCATTGATAGTGCTTT
>JAAYRO010000002.1 GCA_012518735.1 Bacillota bacterium | reverse complement strand
TCCTAAACTGTTTAACTTAATTGCGAAGGCAAGTCTACTGACTTTAAAATAGCTGCTTAATCTGTTGATTTGTTCTAAAACATCTGCTCTTCTGTCCCACAAACCAAAAATCTGCTCTTGCGGCATTAAGAATTCCGCTGTTAGAGCATTGATTTGTTGTTCATCTGGAGTGGTTTGCACATAAGGATCTAAGACAACATCTTCCTGCTCAAAGAGGACATGGAAATATTCGTGGATAAGAGAGAAAATCTTGCCTGCTTTAGAATCATTGTTGTTAATGAATATTAAGGGAGCAACATCGTCATAAAGCATAAAGGCCCTAAACTCATTGATATCAAGGGAACGGCGAGTGTTATTGCCCACAATTCCGTTTCTCATAACTAGAATACCGATGTGCTCTAGCTTTTCCTTGAGAAATCCAAAAGTTTGGTCAAGGTCCTTAAGCCGTGTATACCAATATTCAGGTAGATTCAGTAGTCTCTTTGCCAGCTTAGCATCTGCAGCGATGTCCCCACTTTTTTGCTCATTAAAGTCCTTTATTATATCTAACTTAGTCCAACCCAGATCCTTACGGTAATCACTCATCCAATTTCTTCTACGATCCATTTCTAAAATGGTATCCTGTAAATCTTTACTGATCTGCGGGATTTTGTTGCTGATAGAACGAAACTCTATCTCCATGACATTTTCCTTTGGAGGAGTATCTAAAAACATGTACCCGAAGGGGATCTGCAAGTATTTGGCTGCACTTTCTAGTTGTTTAAAAGTTGGATTACGCTCTTGTTTAAGCCACTTTTCCGCTTGAGGAAATCTGCCATAGAATTCGGCTTCATCTTTTTGCGATTCTCTTAAAGCCCAATGCCAAATTTCTTTTTTTACCGGAACCCTTACAGGCTCAGCCATGTTAACCCCCCCTTAAGTGCTTAGAATAATGGGAAGCTAGTCTGCGACCAAGGATCGCTCCCATTTAATACTTCAATTCTATCGTAACCATGGTCAACTAGTCTATTTTTAGTCTTTCTGGACTCCAATGGGCTTATTCTGATAAAACTGTGTCCCAGAATATCATATACTAGAAATTTGGCCAATTTTGTTCAAGACTTCTTTAGAACACAAAGCATCAACAGAGGTGTATATAGGCAACGAATTAACGGAACCCATCAATTAGGATTCAATGCCATTTTCATCTTCTAATTCTTTAAAACCTTCTTGAACATACCTAGCACACGCCTCAAGCCAAACCAATCGTCTAGGATTGAACATTACCTCTTCCCCATCAACATCCACAAAAGATGGCATCCAATCAGTTGCACCAATCTCCAAAAGAAAGACGATGTCAGCCAAGTCCTTCGCCTCATCGACGGCAAATGATTCTTCCTCCCTATTGACCATATGTAAATGGATCCACATATGTGGCTCATACTTCTCCCATTGAATTGGGGGAGATTGCCAAAGAAAGTGGACCATCTCTACATAGGCCAAGTTAATCCCAATGAAGCGCCCATCGTTAGTTTCACATAGGAAAAATCCTTGTGAATCTTTCTGATAGCTGTCGCGAAAACGGTCCCACGACTCTTTAGAAACAGCAAATTCTTTAGGTTCCTTTACCGACTGAAGCCATACCTTACTCTACAAAAGGATTTGACACTGCTAGCCCTCCCGTATCGTTTTTTTACCCCTTGTGACCTGAAGGCATAAATGCAACTAGTTTCTTCGGAAAGATAGTGGCTTAATGCGTAGCTGTTACAAACCGAAAAACAATCCGCAAATACTTCAGGCAAGTATTCTCTCGAAGATGGCTTAAACATCTGGTTATACACTTCCATAAAAGAATCTGGCACGGTATCAACATCGCCAATAGAATAATACTGAAAAGCATGCCCCAATTCAAGGCGCGGTGTTTTTACTGCAGCGCTTTGTCCGTAAGACAAGAATATAGTTAACCCGGGAACAAAAAACCCATTATTTCGTTTGTGGCGATAAGGGATAAACAGAAAATTCACAGGAAGTCCACCACAATTGAATGCTAACCTGCGCCTAGAACTATATTTGTCCGTTAGTGCAAGTAATCGTTTCGCTTCAGTCATGGCTAGCAAAGGATCGGAGCTTGGTTCGAAGTCTTGTAAGATATTTAGCAACCAGGAATAAGATAGAGGTTCACCATTGTCTTTTGCGGAATTAATGGAGTAAATTATTCTCCGAGCTGCAAAATATTGCAGTGCTCGCTTGGGACCAACAAAAAAAGAAGGGATCGTAATTGAGCAGTCTATGGTCCTCTAGCCAGTTTAATAACTGTTTTCTAATCTTAAGCTGCTGCTCCATATCATCCGCAACGCTGTCTGCGGCGGACACTAGCTGCAACTGTGGGTACCATCAGTTCATACCTGTGTCTCTCGGCGCCAATCTATTTCCAATCTGCCCGTTTCCCATGACGGTTCCACTATCGTTCTGGTCATAGTGGCTTGTACAGATAGAAACCGTTGATTTGACGAAGGGATTAGTGACCCCTCACCCCTTTACCCCGATAAAACTTAAATCTTTCCCTATATATTCTACACATCACAACCTCTTCCTGCTATTTTTCTTAACTTAGGGCAACACAGGGGCAAAAGAGTACAGCCCAGTTGTGCGTTTTCATTGTATCCTAAAACCTGCTCTAAGACGTTACCGCCTCGTCCCATTTGCTACCAAACTTACTCATGGCGTGTTATAATACAGGAAATTGTTCTTTTATAGAAACAAACAGAATGGAGGTAGTGCTGTGGATGGTCTTGAAGTGCGAAACATTCGAAAGGTCTATGGAGCAGTCCCTGTTGTGGATAACGTATCTTTTCAGGCAAAAAAAGGCCAAATAATGGGAATCCTTGGACCAAATGGTGCAGGTAAGACCACGACAATTCGAATGATTATGGGGATTACGGCCCCAGATAGTGGTGAGATATGGTTCACAAACGAAGGTACGAAAACTTCAGGAGTGCCTCGATCTACCGTCGGGTATTTACCGGAAGAACGGGGATTGTATAAAGAAGCAAAGGTCATGAATATCCTGCAGTTTCTAGCAGGTCTGAAGGGTGTAGGCCGTTCTACTGCCAAAAAGCGAGCTCTAGAGTGGTTAAAAAAGTTTGATTTAGAAGAACAGGCTAACGCAAAAATAGAACAGTTGTCAAAAGGGATGGCTCAAAAGGTTCAATTCATTGCCTCTATTCTACACGAACCAAAATTCATTGTCCTGGACGAGCCTTTTTCAGGACTTGATCCTGTGAGTCAAGATCTATTCAAAGCAGCGATTCGAAATCTGGCCTCAGAAGGTGCAGCAGTTCTCTTATCCAGTCATCAAATGAATATTGTGGAGGAACTGTGTGATGAGATCTTCTTAATCGATAAAGGGCAGGAAGTTGTATATGGCGATCTCCAGAGCATTAAGGAGCAGTACGGCAACTACCGGGTCCACATTTTAGGAAACGGGGATATACAAACCCTCGCTTCATCGCCCCTGGTTGAAAGCTTTGAACAGCTCACAGATACACGCTCTGTTTTGATCCTAAAGGATAAGGTCCAACCAGCAGAGTTCTTAAGAACCATTCCAGCTGAGGCAGATATTAAAGAACTGAGTGTAACCCGCCCCTCTTTACATGACATATTCGTAAAAATCGCAAAAGGAGGCCTAAAAGATGAAGGATACTTGGAAAATCGCTAAATGGGAAGTAATGCGGAACTTAACGAACAAACAGTTTATTATCGGTCTCCTTCTAACCCCTGTTATAATGGTCGTGTTTGGTGGTCTACCTGTGCTTCTTCAGCGGTGGAATGAACCAGCTGTAGTAACGTATTATGTAGTCGATGAGTTGGGTGTCCTCCCCTCTCTAAAGGCTCAAACACCAGATAACGTAATCTTAGAGGAATATGCTGAAAAAGAGTCCATCGAGAAAGCTGTTCAAGAAAACAAGGCAGCAGGCTATTTCCTACTTGATTCTGGCTTTGTAAACACTGGTCAAATAGAGCTCAAGTACAATGAGCGGAATAACGAATCTATCACAGTCATCCGAACCCTACTCACCCGCACCCTCCAGAATCAAAGAATTCAAATGGCCCAGATCGCTCCAGAACAAGTCGCCTACTTAACGGCACCGGCAGAAGTCATTTCTGTACCCATTAGTGAAGCAGATGAACCGGAAGCCATGGAAATGCTTGTCTCCACTGTGTTTGTGGTTCTCATCTTTTTCTTGATTTTCACCTCTGGCACCATGCTTATGCAGAGTGCACTGCAGGAGCGGCGGGACCGGATGGCAGAGGTTGTTCTGTCATCTATTCTCCCTTCCCAGCTGATGCAGGGGAAAATCTTAGGTCATTTCCTCCTTGGAATGATCCAGTTAGTATTCTGGTTGATAATTGGTCTTCCCCTTGTAATCTATTTCATCGATTTCCCTGTTTGGGAAGCTATTTCAGCCACTAATATTCCCCTGTTACTCTTTTTCGGGCTATTGGGTTACCTGCTATTCAGTGCTCTATTTGTGAGTATGGGGGCCACCATGGAAGATCTTCAGAGTGCAGGCAATTCACAGGGACTGGTGATTATGATCCCTATGATGTCCTTTCTCTTCTTAGGACCAGTCATGAGCAACCCTGATGGTACCATAGCCGTCTTTGCCAGTCTCTTTCCCTTTACCAGCCCAGCTATAATGATTATTCGAAACGCCATGACGAAAGTACCAGGCTGGCAGATGCTTGTAAGTGCTATCCTGCTCCTTATTACAACATGGGTCATCTCCAAATTGGCAGCTAAGATCTTCCGGATTGGAATGCTCATGTATGGCAAAACGGCGACCATAGGTGAGATTGTGAAGTGGGTCAGATATAAGGAAAGCTAGAACAAGAACCCAAAAAAAGAAACCAGCGATCACTCGCTGGTTTCTAAAAGTTCTGCTACACGTTCAAGCCCAAAACTCTCCAAATCTTCGATCTGTCCCTTATCACAGGCTAAAGAGATCTGAGGATCAATAGGAAGCTTCG
>JAAYRO010000161.1 GCA_012518735.1 Bacillota bacterium | reverse complement strand
TTAAACGTTTTGGTAATTCGATTCATGCCCGATCCCCTCCTACGCCTAATTTGACTCGCGGATCAACCAGAGCGTAAATAATGTCTAACAGGAATACTGTTAAAGCTAACAAATATGCATAGATTACTACTGTTCCTACAAGAACAGGTGTATCAAATAAATTGATAGCTTGTTGGGTTAGACGTCCAATACCTGGCCATGCAAACACAGTCTCCAAGACAATCGCGCCTGTCCACAATCCAATGAGCGTTAAGGCGAAGCTCGTAATAATTGTGGGGAGGGTAGGCCGGAGCACATAGCGTCGCTCAATCACTGAGGACGGTAAACCTTTAGCTTTAGCCATTTCCACATAGTCTTCGCTGGAGTAGATGAGGAAAAAGGTTCGCCAGTGATAGGATACAAGAAATACAGAACTGACTACAATGGCACTGACTGGTAAGATTAGGTGCTTTATCACGCTTAACGCTCGTAAGAACCAGTGTTCCGGAGGAGGAGCAGCAACCATGCCTCCAAAGGGTAGCCAGCCGAGGATCCCAGCGAATATCAAAATAAGGAAGATACCAAAGAACCAAGCTGGTGCCGCAGAAGTGGGAGCCATGGCAACAACGAATTTATCAATAGGGCTGCCGTAGCGTCGGGACAAAAATAGCGCAAAGACTATGCTAATAAAAAACAAGAGCAGTTGACCGGTGGCCATCAGAAGCAGAGTAGGGTAGAGTCTTTCTCCCAAAATGTTCTGCACTTGACGTGAACCACTGTCGCTGAGGAGATATTCTGCCGATCCCAGTTGAAGTGTTAGACCATTCTGCAGATAAGTAAAACTGCGAATAAGGAAATGTTCATTAAGACCTCTACGTTCCATTTCAATTTCTATAAGCCGATTCTCATATGCTCTTCTTTCTTCTAGAGTGAGATCACGCAAAGCTTCATTACCAGCAACCTGGAGCCCAATTTCCTCTCGGATCATGGCTTCCCGGATTTCGTCAACATAGCCTCCACCATTAGCAATAATAATGGTAAGGTATACTCCCACTACAACGGTAATTAATAAGATGATTCCCCTAACTAATGTATATCTCAGTATTCGCAGTAAGTTATTAAGCATAACGTAACCTCCCGAGATTGACATGGTATTGCGAAAAAAGACGGGGATCATGGAACCGTGATCCCCGTCCCATTAACTATTTTAGGGCAATGTTACGAATGTATGCTGACCAAATGTAGCACCGCCGACTAGTTTGGGTAAAGCAATAACCTCGAGAGTGTTCGAGCCTACAGGGAGGTTCTTTGTTTCCTCTTCGCTCAATACAATCTCAAACTTGCCATCTGCCATACCTTCTCCAAATCCGCTGAGAGCTACATTACCAGACGCATCCAATACGATAAACTTTACTTCTTTCATGTCATCGAGGGCGTACGGTTCGTCCTTAAATGTTACATCTACCTCAAAAACAGCTGTTTCGCCACCTTTGACTCGGGCTGGTCCAGAAACAACAACATCTGCAATGCGCGGCTCATCAAACATGGACCATTTATCAGCTGGTTCAGAATATGCTGTGTTTCGTTTTAGATGAACGATTTTCTCTACAGGATATACCTTCTCAAGATACATTGGACCATCACCGATCCAGAAGTGCCCTTTTTCCTCATACCAACGCTTTGCGTTGGCATAGCGGTTCTGCATTTCCTCTTCTGAAATATAGTCATCGAGGAATTTGGCATAAGGGATGTAGCCATCTGCAATGGCTTCATCGAGATGTTTCGCCAGAATCGGCAGACTTGGGCCAGAGTGGAAGCCAAGCCATTCTGCTTCTAGTTTATTAGCCTTAGAAACGGAGAATGCTAATTCGCCATTCATTTCGGCCAACATTCCAAGAGCTAAGGTGTGCCATGGAGCTTTACCATAGTTGAATTCTACTGGGAACAGGTCCGCTGCCATAGATTCTGCATCCAAACTCCAGGAATCGGAGTAGTATTCAAAAATCAAAGGATCTTGTGAGGTGATCTTCCAGCCTCGGAATGAAGCCCTTAATGTATCTAGTCCGGCCACTGCCGATTCGTCGAAGATGAGGCTTTCTTCCATTCCTCTGTCGAATTCAAGGATGAACCAGAAGACGAAATCACCTAAGCTTACAGGACTGCCATCGTGCCATTTAGCTATTTCATAGAAGTTTTCGGGATAATACACCACACTCTTGCGAAGACAGGTTAAACCTTCTGGGTATTTCTCTCCAACAGTAATGAAACGCTGCTCAACCGGATCCCAATCTGTCCAAGCATCCTCTGGCACTTGGATCTCAGGTACGAACTCTAGAGAGACCCAATCGAGGGTTTTTTCCACAGGTAATCCTTCTTTGACATATACTTCTGTCCTGTCGATGCGGTGTCCCCAGTAGTTCCCAGTATACGGATCAGCGACTATACCGCGGTCCATTGTTGCCCGAATAGCAGTTTGGTCAAAGGTCCAGTTCGAGCCGGCCACAGGGTTCCACGGTTCTACTAGAACTTGCGGCTGGGCAATGACTACCCGTCCACCTACCTCATCCCCGCGCCGGATAGTACTTGGCCATAAAGCTGTACCAGACACTTGGCCAGCTAAATCAGAAGCTACATTAATATCTGCACGACGGGGAACAAAAGCTGTTTTGTCCACAATAAAGATGCGAGGGGAATCTTGGAATGCTAGTTCCAGTGCCCGTTCAAAGAGTTCTTTTCGTTCTTCCATGCTTGTGTACTGCTTCCGATAGAGCCGATCAGAGATTTCATCAAGTTCGGGGATGGGTTCTAGTGCTTGGAAAACAGGTTGACTCATGGTACGCCGTGTATACATTTGGTTGAAAATATGTCCTTGATCACGGTACACCATTGGGGCAGACCAACCACCTGTGTAGACATGCCATTTACCCAGCCAAGGATCGCCCATCATCCAGACAGGAGAAGCCTCCCCACCAGTTCTGTAATCTACTACAGTTTTAAAACCGATTTTCTCAAACTGCTCGGCTATGTATTCCCCTAACGGTGCCCGTTCATCTTCACTTCTGGCAAGAATCAGAAGCTCGATTGGCTCTCCTTGGTAATGCCAGATTCCATCAATCCGTTCAGCCCCCATGCCGATCATTTCTTCGGAAATGATTTCGTCGGCCAGTTCTAGGTTGGGAGCGTATTTCAATTCTAATTCGCGAACTTTCTCTACTACACGAGAATAATCCACGAAGGAGCTATTCAACAGCGTGTACTTGGGAATAGCTAACCCACCGTAGATCTCCTGGGCAATGTAGTCGCGATCAACCATCATGTTGGTTGCTTCCCGGATTCGTCGATTACTCAGGGGATTGAGGCGGCCATCATTAAAATTGGGACCAACGGTGTTATACGTTATCTCACTGTACGATCCAAATGCGCGATAGAAGTCCAAATTTGGATCCGCGAGTACGGCGTTAAAACCTGTTACATCCGATGATGTGTATGCCCACAGATCAATATCTCCCGCCTGCAGACGAGATATTGCGGTAGCTACCGATGGTTCTTCAATCAAGATGGCTTCGTCAATCCAAGTCGCAACTCTCGGTTCCTCTTGTGCAGCCGCACCAAATGATAATACACACAGGAGAACAACAAACAATAAGCTTACTGTCAACTTACGATTGGTCACACTTAGTCACCTTCCTCTAATAGTATTCTTGACTGAGATGTCCTATCGGTATTGTAAGATTCTTATCGCCCCTTTCCTCAAAATAGACTTCGCCATTGTGCAAATCGACCTAACGTTCCGCTTACAATATAGTTATCTCTTTATTGCTAAAATCCTGCTAAGATTGTAATAGTTCTAAACTGTCAGCAAAATACCTGCTAAAAGCGGCATGACTGTATTTATATTCAAAACTTTATTTGTGCACAAAAGATTCTTAAGCCTTTAGTTGTGATTATTTTTGCTAAACCGAAAGGAGGCTATGAGTGCATAAGCCCGTTTATCAGCTTTTTAATTGAAACACACCTTGACAAAAACTTGATTGAATAGTATTATTTAACATATGTAAGAGAACTTTGTTTGGAAGGCGTATTTAGTTTTTGGAAAATTGGTCAAAAGGAGGTGAAAAATAGGCTTTCGGTCGTTGAAACAATATTTTTAGGAGTGAATGAAATGAAAAAACAAACAAGAGTATTGGCACTAAGCGCATTTTTAGTCGTTGTTTTGACCGCTATTGTTGGTGCAAAAGGCATTACTCCTGAAATGTGGGGAGAGATTAAAGTCTGGGAACACAGCACTTCGTCTGTTGAACGGATGCCGTGGGTATATGGAAATACGCTGTATTATGCTAAAGATTATGATATTTATACCTCCACTTGGGAAGATGGTCAGTGGTCTGAGCCCGTTCCTGTCCCTGGTCAAATTAATACAGGGGTAAACGAGATTAATCCGTGTGTTGTACAGGGTGGAAAAGTTCTGTATTTCGCTCGTTACGATGCTTTTTCCGATTATGATTTTTACCGTTCTGAGTGGGATGAAGAAAAGGGAGAATGGGGAGAACCTGTTCTAATCGAAGAACTCAGCACAGATAATCAAGAGTGGAAAATCTGGGTAGATGAGAATGAGACGGTAGCATACCTGACCACTAAGGGCACGTTTGATGACACAGAAACTGAAGTGCGAAATATTTGGAAATCCACTCGCGGTGAGGACGGTTGGGAGACACCTGTTAATATCGGTGAACCAATTAATACCTCTGGTAATGAATGGTCCGTCTTTGTAGGTCCCGAAGGTGAAATCTATGTAGATGGGATGCGGGAAATTGGTGTGAATCACTATGAGATTTATGAAGCCGCTGATGAGAACTCTGAGCCGGTTAGATTACCAGAACCAATTAACAGTCCTGCTGGGGAACGAGAAATTAGCTTTAATGACAACTTCCTATTTATTAGTGCTAATAATCGGGAAGGCTCTGTAGGTGCTTGGTCTTTGTTCTATGCAGAACGCGTTAAGTAAGTTTTCCGAGGCTATCTTAGGCAGCGTGAGCTGTATTAGGGTAGCCTTATTTTCATTTAGGTGGTGTTATATTTGCTTTTCAAGAAAAAAAGCATGATTGTTTTTTTCATAGTTGGGTTTCTTATAGTAGGGACACAAATTGTCAGCGCCAACTCTATCCCGTTAGCGGAATTACGTACTCCAAACGAGCAAGGTGTTTCAACCTATGTAGGGCAGTACGTGACGGTGGAGGGAGTGGCTGCAGTCGATTCAGGACTGTGGCATGATTCTGCTAACTACTTTGCTATCGTTGATCCAGAGGATCATTCTAAAGGTGTATTAATTTATCTACCAGGGACAACGCAGCCCCAAGTGAAGGCGGGTGATTACATCCGCGCCACTGGAGAGGTGAGTGTGCGGGGATATGCCACAGATATTGGAACGTTGGTTCTCATTCCTGCTCGACCAGAAGATGTGGAAATTGTGAAGGGTGACGGGGTACTTCAGCTGGAAGCGGAAAAAATTCATTCCGATGAAGACCCTGGAGTTCTTGCCTCTTTAGAGGGCGGTTTTGTTGAAATAGAAGGTAGGATTTCAGATTACAGCAACAGCGGCATAGTCCGTGGTTTTTGGCTAGATGGAAGTTCAGATGGAAATGTTGATGACCGGGAAGGGGTAATGTATGTCAAGTTTTACAATTACCATGGTATTGACATTTCTCACCTTCATGACAACTCGTACGTAGTGGCACAGGGGATTTTACTGAAGGGAAATGAGCGGCACGGTGGTTATTATATACGCCCTGTCGATGGACAGGCTTTTGTGGAGATTGCTGATAGAACCTTACCGCCCGATCTTGATGGTAAGATTCCAGGACTTCCCTTTGAATTAGGAAAAACTAGCCAGTTTCGCGACTATGGGCTAATAGAATTAGTTAAGCTTGAAACGTCTTTACCCTTAAATAGGGGAATGTTTCCTGAATGGAGGCCCGATGGCAGCGGTGTGGTGGCAGCTGTTGGTGTGGAAGAAGGGGCAAGAATCACTCGAGAAGCAGCTGAGACCAATCTCTTTCTCTTCGGCATTTCTGGCAGCACTGTTCCACAGCAGTTGACCTTTAATACGTACCCGTATGCTTATCCTCGGTGGTCGCCAGATGGCGAAACCTTAGCTTATGCTGCAGCCCCTAATCTAGATGATCAAGATGGAACATGGGATATTTATACGGCAAGAGAGATAGACGAAGAAGATGGCATAGTAGAAGAAATCAACATTACCAATCATCCCAGTTTCGATATTACACCTGCCTGGTCTCCAGATGGAGAGTCTCTAATTTTTGCATCGAATAGAACAGGTAAATGGGAGCTTTGGTGGCAGTCCTTATCCTCTGATGATGGAGCGGTTCAGCTTACAGATGGTGAAGAAGATGTTTTATTTCCTGATTGGTCTGAACATGGTGTGTTATTCCAAAAGCGGGATGATGATGGACGTTTTGGAATTTACGAAGCTGAATTGATTATAGAGAATGGCCAGCCTCAGTTAGGTTCTGTTCGCTGTTTGACAGAACAATTACCCGGAAGCCATGTATATCCCCGCTGGTCACCGAAGGGCGATCGAATTGCCTTTATGTCAACTGCAGCCGGCCAGTGGGACATTTGGATGATTGAGAAGGACGGCAGTCCCGCTCAACTCACGAAGATGGAAGGAAGCTTCTTGTATCCCGCGTGGCATCCCAATGGCCGCCGGTTAGTTCTTGTTGGGGATATAGACCAACCCAGCTTGTATATTATGGATGTGTCACGTGCTTTAAAGGCACCTGTTTCATCTTCTCCAAAGGAATTGAACCCGATAAAGCCTAAGTTGGAAGACAATGTAGTTGGTGGACCGATTAATCATATTACATTGCCTCTTTTGACTCAGCCAGCGTTAGTAAAACCAGGTCAAACCATTACCCTAAGCTTACGCGATGTGCCAGAAAAATCGGTCACGATTCGCATTCAGTCGGAGGATTATGTTCTGAAGTTTTCTGGTATCCAGTGTGATGGGCAGGTGGTTATACGTCTACCAGAGTTAACGCCTTTCGGAACGTATGATCTCTTGATTGAAACCGCGAGCGTTCAGGATAGACAACCTCGTGCCGTAGTTGTGAAAAAACCAGCTTCAGGGTTTACGTTCGCCATTGTGACAGACATCCATCCAGATACGAGCTATGCAGATCCAGAAAACAAGCTGCTGCCAGTTATTGAAGAGCTCAACACTGTGCAGCCAGATTTCGTAGTGTTTCTAGGGGACTTATTAGCTAAGAATGCTGATAAGTATGCTGACGATTACCCTGAGTTATATGAGCTGTTATTAAACCACGCACAATTTCCAATGTATATGGTTATGGGCAATCACGATGGAAAAGTGAGCGGTGATGTGAGTGGATTTTCTTATTGGCAGGGTTACTTTGGCTCACTATATTACAACTTTGAGTGGGGCGATTGGCAGTTCATTACAGTGAATACTTACGATTACCCAGATTATCCATCGGAAAATGGATTTGTGAAACAAGAACAGCTTGATTGGCTGGCAGTTCAGCTGAAGGCCGCTCAAGAAGAGAACAAACCTACAGCAGTGTTCCTCCATCACAATCCTTTCGATTCTCGCTGGCGCTTTATTGATGAAGGACAGAAAGAGCTCCGTGACCTTCTTGAGACATACGGGGTAAGTCATGTGTTTGCAGGTCATCGACACAGTGATCAGTTTGAGCAAGAGGCAGCAGTATCCATTACTACCACCAAATGGGTGGAAGGTGAAGGAGAAGGAGCCTATCGTTTGGTGACCGTCAAAGGTAGCCATATAGTACAACTGCATAATGAATTACCTAAGAAGTCTGTTTGGTAAATAGAAAACCCATCCTTCGTGGATGGGTTTTTTAGCAGACCTAATTCAACTCGAACAATTCTTCTAACCACTCTATACACCAGGTGATCCAAGAGGCAATGTGGGGATGAATTCCTCTCACACCATCATCTGTCTCAGCTGTGGCCAGAGAAAGGCCATGGTCACCGTTGGGGAAGATGTGCATTTCAAAGGGAATGTTGTAGCTTTGGAGTGCCTGCGCAAATAATAAGGTGTTCTCCACTGGAACCACTGAATCAGCCACAGTGTGCCAGATAAAAGTTGGCGGTGTGTTCTCATTTACCTGCTTTTCCAAGGACATCTCCTTAAGCATTTCTGGTGTAGGATTAGAACCTAATAATGCGTCAAACGAACCCCGATGAGCAAAAGGACCAGAGGTTATAACAGGATAACATAGGATAAGGGCATTGGGTTGATTAACCTCTGATCCAACTGTGCTCCAATGAACACCGAGGCTGGCAGCTAGATGGCCTCC
>JAAYRO010000160.1 GCA_012518735.1 Bacillota bacterium | reverse complement strand
ACTCGTGACTGGCGTTATGGAGTTACGCCAGACAGCATAGTGAAACTTATAACGAACAAGGTTAAAGGAGGGGACATTATTCTCTTTCATGATAGTGGCGCCTTAATCAAGAACGAAGGGGGCGATCGAAGAGCTACCGTTAGTGCTCTGCCCCAAGTTATTAAGGTTATTCAATCGAAAGGCTTAGAAATTGTTCCCTTAAGCGTTCTGCTCCACGATGCACCAACTGAACTATTTCCTCAGGTTGACATACCTGAATAACCAAAGGAGGGATTCCGTGCGTCTCGAGGCTGGTTCTATCACGAATGCTCAAGAGATTGCCCAGATCTATCAGACCGCTTTCCCGGAAAGTGTCCGTTTCTTTTTTGGCAGTAAAAAGCCTGCAAGGCTCAACTCTCTTTTGACAAACAGCTTTGGTTTAGTATTGCTGTGGGGTGGACAAGTCCTTCTGGCGCGGAATTGGGAACATCAGGTTGTGGGATACTGTATCTACTCCAAAAAACCAAATCCTATCTGGAGAAACCTTTCCTGGCAAATGCTCGGTTCAACCCTCCGAATGGGCGGCTCTGTTCTAATAAGTATCCGGCCCTCAGAAGTAATCAGATTAGCATTTAACAAACTAATCATGGCGGTCCAAGCAAAACGGTACTGGTCCCCACCGCCAGAGAAGGGTCGCATTGTCTCCATCGCAGTATCCCCCACTGTACAGGGTAGCGGGATTGGAACACAGCTGCTTACAGCCGCTCTCCAGAAGTTGGACAAGCACAGCGTGTTTCTAAATGTCCGTACCAAAAATCAAGCGGGCCGCAGAATGTATGAAGGGGCGAACTTTCAGTATTACGGTCAAACAAAAGACCTCCTTGGGGAATGGCTCATGATGGTACGTCTTAGTGAGACTACCAATCCTAGTCACTTGGATTTTCCCTAGCATTCTGGTATTATGGATAGTAAAATGAGAAACAAGTGAGGTCATGTAACATTGCCTGAAGAAGAATTCTTGCAGTTCTGGGAGATCTATCAGCGATCGTTTCCACCAGATGAAAAAAGAGCTGAAAGTGAACAGCGGAAATTGTTGAGCAACAAACAATATAAGCTGCTGAGATTCTATAACCGTCCCCATACCCAGGTGATTGGTTTTCTTGCTTTATGGGAGATGGAGGAGTTCACCTTTCTGGAGCATTTCGCCATCAGAGAAGAATATCGAGGAAAAGGTCTGGGCGGAAGATTTCTTACAGAATTCCAATCTCAATGTGATAAAGACCTAATTCTTGAGGTTGAACTGCCAAACACACCCATAGCGAAAAGACGGGTTGAGTTTTATGAAAGGGCTGGCTTCTGCTATAATCATTACCCTTATCTTCAGCCTCCATATGATGAAAATGGTCATGCAGTAGAGCTGAGCCTAATGTCTTACCCGACGGCCCTTTCCAAAGAGAGATTTGACGCTGTTTGCAGTATATTATATTCTCAAGTCTACCATGTTAAGAGTGTATAACCCTCTAACCTCACGGCTGAAAAAACAATGCCCGCATCTGCGGGCATTCTTATATTATTCTGTTCGTCTTCTTCCCCTCTGGCGGAGAAGCTCCATTTTGGATCGAATGCGAGTTCGAACCTGCGCAGTTTTTTCATGATCCATAACCGCAGCAAGGAGCTCACCGTCAACGATTTTCACCTGCAGCCACGAGCCTTCCTCTGCATCTGATGGTAATTTATCCACCGAACAGTAGAATTTCTCTTCCCTTTCTCCTACCAGCAATACGGCTGTTTGACCATCCACAATCCGATCAATCACTGCCGATTCCAAGGTATCACTCCTCAACATAGGCTATACCCTGCTCCTTTATATCCCGTAAGCGAGATGGTCCAATACCCCTGACCCGCCTTAGATCATTAAGAGAATGAAAAGGTCGAAGACAGATGATTTCCTCTGCTCTTTCAGGTCCAATATGAATAATCTGCTGTAATTCTTCCACTCCTGCTGTATTAATATTAACTCGACCCACTCTAGAGTGATCGGTCTTCGGTCCTTTTTCTGTAATAACGCTGTAACTGGTTCCATCTGTAATTACCTTTATTGTTCCATGCACATCTGTTCCATACAGCTTAATCCCTAAGCGAATAAGCCGTTCTACGACCTCTGGATGGGGATGTCCAAATGGATTGTCCACTCCTGCTGAGTATATGGCTGTCTTAGGATTAACTGCATCTAGAAATGTAATACTGGAAGATGTGCGCGAACCGTGGTGACCTAACTGTAAGATCTGAGCATTCACCGCTAATCCGCTGGTAACGATTTTCTCTTCCGTTTTGCGCTCTGCATCCCCTGTAAATACAAAGGAGATGTCTCCGTAAACAGCCCGCAGACAGATGCATGTTTCGTGCATTACCTTCGTTAGTTTATCTGGATTAAGAATCTCTATCTGCAGAGAACCTATTTCAATTGTCTCCCCTACTCGAGGCTCATAGTAACCAGCATCAGAACGGAGCAGGGCATCCAAAGTCCGTTCAAAAAGTCGTGTAGTATGTTCGTAACCAGACATCCATACTTCATGAACTTCAAACGTCTCCAATACCTGAATTAGTTGACCAATATGGTCAGCATGGGGATGGGTAATGATCACCAAGTCAAGCTCCTCTACCCCTATGCTTCTAAGGAGAGGCACCACATCATCCCTGCCGGAATCACCAGTATCAATCAAAATAGTAAAGTCCGGTCCAATAAGCAGCGATGCATCTCCCTGACTCACATCCAGAAAGTAGGCGGTCATTTCATCTTGAGCGTACACACCACTTGTGATGAATAAGACACTAATGCCTAGTAGAAGCAGGACACTCCATAATTTTCGTTTCATTCCAGAACCTCCCTGGGCGCTTCAGGGATAACATTCGCCGCCATTCCATCTATTACCTGCTTCTCTTTCCTATGTCAACTTAAACCATGAAATAAGATCCTTCAGCTGATCTGCCATGACTGTAAGCTGTTCTGCTGCAGAAGCAACTTCCTCGATAGAAGCGGACTGCTCTTGTGTAATGGCAGAAATCTGCTGACTGCTGCTGCCAATCTCACCAATATCCTCTGACATTACTCGTAAGCGCTCAATAATGCCTTCCACCCGCCGGAGAATGTCTGTTACCATTTGTCCATTCTCCTGCGTAGTCTTTGTACTTGCAGCAGCTTGTGTCGCACCTACATCCATTTCTACGACAGTCTGTTTCGTCTGATTTTGAATCTTGTTTACCAACACCGTAATCTCTTCTGCTGCTTTTGACGACTGTTCAGCCAAATTCCGAACTTCTCCCGCAACTACAGCAAACCCTCGCCCATATTCCCCAGCCCTAGCCGCTTCAATCGCCGCATTAAGAGCCAGCAGTTCTGTCTGTTCTGCTATCTGAGTGATCACATCAACAACGTTACCAATTTCGTTAGAATCATCACCTAATTGGTTAACGACAGCAGCCAGCTTAATTATGCGTTCATTGAGATCTTCACTGCTCTTAACAGCATTCTGTATCGATTCAGCCCCAACGCTCGCTTGTTGAGCAATAGTGTCCGCGTCTTTCCACATCTGTTGAGCATTATCATTCAATCTTTCTACATTAGCTGCAAAATGATTGGTTGTACTTGCTACTTCCTCAACAGCCGCGGCGTTTTCTTCAGTAGCAGCTGAAAGCTCTTGACTGGAAAATGTTAAGGAACCAGAAGTATCACTCACTTTTGTAATTACATCTACCAATTTTCCACGCATCGTATCTAAGGCAGTAAACACCTGACCCACTTCATCCTTGACTTCATAGGAGGCAATATCTGCGGCAAAATCACCTTCACTCAAAATGTGAGCTGCTTCCACCAGATTATCCAAGGGTTTGAGGAGCCATCCCTGCATTATGTATAACAAAACTGCCATAACTAATGCTGCTGTAATACCTAGAGTGTATCCATAGCGCCTTGACTGAGAGGTAAGGGCTAATATATGGGAACGATCCTGCACTGCTTTAAGATATCCAATAATCCTGCCTTGGAAGTCCCTTAAAGGAAGCAGTAAGACCAAACTCCTTCCATCATGGGATGTGTAGTACTGCATCTCGCCATTGTGAAGCCCTGAAATTCGTTCATTCTCCACTGGCCACACATCCTCTTCTATGGTACCGGCCAATAAACCTGACTCTTGAGCCCCATGTTCGTCCCAGGCAACCCCCGATGCCTGTAACTGATAAATGAAAAAATCTCCCCCCAGATTCTCCTGCAGCTGTTCTAAGAATGACAAGCCAAAGTCTCCACCAAATTCAACGGATCCGATATGCTGACCTTGGTAAAAGACAGGTGCTACCACCCGTAATCCGTAACCACCCCGACCTTCCTCCAGCCCTGCTGTAACAGTCTGGGTCCTATTCGCTTCATTTACTGTAAACCGAAAGTCACGTAAACTATCCCCATACTTACTGGGCTGATGGAGGCGGAGAAATGAAGTAGAATCTGGTAGGTGAAACTGCATTTGAGCATAGCGGTCCTGCACTGCTTCATAGGCTGGCAGTAACTGCTCGATTAAGGCATCTCGATCCCGTTCTGCGAAAAGCCGCTGCACATTCCGATTATTTGCTATACTGAGAGTAAGGGCTTCAGCAGCTTCAATCTGCTCCTGTAAGAATGCTTCAATCACATGTCCCAGCTGGACCAATTCAGACTTTTCGTTATCTCCTATTACTGCTAATGATTGCTGACTCATAAATGTAACAGTCCCAATAAGAATTACAATAGCAGTTAAACTTGCGCCAATAAACAACTTCCTTCGAATGGACATGAACAAAACCCCTTTCTGGGCTTATTACCAATACGTCCTCATTTCGAGAGGGATAATCTAAGTCCTGCCGCAGAGTGAATAAGGAGGAATTTACTGCCTAGAAAAGTCTATGTTATCACAAAGTTGGATACCAACAACCCAGCTGAAACCTGCTCCCCTGATTATAGTTTTTCCCCTATGACAAAATAGGAGGGGGCGTGGCGCAGGATATCATACCCCTACACCCCACATCCCTCCTCATACCGCTCTTGCCAAGCACCTGCACTGGCCATTATTGGGGAAAACGATGCAGTCATTCGACCTAATTCGTATCTTCTACTGGAGCAGTGGAATCGACCTTATGAACTCCATATTATTCCCGAAGGCGACCATTACAGTATCTATGAAGATGACCACAGCTGGCAAGCCGTTTCCTCTTTCATAGAAAAGATTATTGAACTAGACGAGTCAGGAAATCCTTAACTAGTGGAGCTGCAGCCCGTCCACCCACTCCACCATCTTCAACTAATACTCCAAAAGCTAATTGTCTCCCATCAGGAATTTGGACATGACCGCCAAACCAAGCGTGAACACTACCTGCTGTTTCAGCAGTGCCTGTTTTGCCGTAAACCTCAAGTCCAGATACATCTGCCCCTTTGCCAGTACCCTCCAAAACAACCCTGCGCAGCATACGGTTCATTTTATAGGCCGTATCTGGCGAAATGACTTCTGACCATTCATCTGTCTCCTCTTCGGAAGCGAGCAAGTGACTATGGGCTAAGGCACCTTGGTTGGCAAAGACGCTAAAAATCTGAGCCACATGGAATGGTGTAAGCAGAACTCGATCCTGACCAATGGCAGACCATGCTAAAGCAACCTTGCTTCTTTCTGGTTCGCCAATCTGCCCTCCTTGGGCCGGAATTCCAAATTGGGGTGCCTGACCTAGTTCCCAACGGCTGAAATAATCTTTTAGATTAGAAGCACCTAGACTTAAGCCAATTTGAGCAATGGTTGTGTTAATGGATTGGACAACTCCATCTGCTAGTGTATGCCTCCCAAAAACCTGCTGTTCAAAGTTGCGGATAATGTTTCCTTCTACCCTAAGTTCACCATCATCGTCGAACTCACTATCCACTTCATAAATGCCTTGATCAAGAGCTGCCGAAGCGGTCACAACTTTAAACACAGAACCTGGTGGGTACAAGCCTTGTAAAGCTCGATTAAACAGAGGACGATCTTTATCCGTACTCAGCTCCTGCCACCGCTCAGTACTGATCCCTAAAACAAACTCATTTGGGTCATAACTTGGCGTTGACACTAGAACCAAGACCTCACCACTCGTCGCGTCAATGACTACGAAGGAACCGACACGATCACCTAAGACATCAAAGGCAAGTTCCTGCATCTCTAGATCAAGGGTCAAATGGAGATCTTGTCCCCGAACCACCTTACTTTCGGCCAGCATAATGCGGTCACTATCCTTCGGTTCCACATAGAAACGATAACCTGGACGACCTCGAAGCAGATCATCTTTACTCAATTCGAGACCGCTCCGACCAACAATTTCTCCAACGGCATAATCTCGTTCAGGATAGCTTTTTATCATTCCAGCTGTAACCTCACCCATATAACCAGTAATATGGGCTGCAGCATTACTACCAGGATAGGCACGGGACTCTTCTCGTCGGAAGAAAATGCCAGGTACAGGTCGCAAAACATCATCTACAACAGCATATTTTTCCTCTGTAATGCTGATTAAGGGAACAAACCAATGACCCTGCACACCAGGTGCCTCATACTTACTCTTTACATACTCTGGACTCAACCCCAGCTGTTCCTGTAAAGCCTTAAATAAGGCTTCTGGGTCCTTTATCCGATCTGGCTGAACGCCAACAGATATGAGGCTGCCCTCTCCTGCTAATAGGTTACCACTCCGGTCATAGATACTTCCTCGGCGAGGCTCTAACCGAATCTGACTATAGGAAACGTCAAGACCGTACTGGGGCAGGGGAAGGTCGTTGTTCCAGAGAATCTTCCAGTCCCGTATGCCTTTCCGAATGAGGGAAATGTTCGATTGAATAACGATAGGGTCAAAATACTTACTCTCATATTTCAGCTCAAAGCTGTACTTAGCATTTCGCCATTTTTCAGAAATAGGAGCAAAATCCACAATCTCCGTATTGACCAACCCGAAGGCGTCAGCAAAGTCCCGAAACGCCTCAGCTAGTTCGTCTTCTGAAGGGTACGCCTGCTCCTGATCATAGTATTCCTCAATGGCGGCCAAGTCTTGGTTTTTGATATGCTCCAAATATGCCTCTGCTACATCTGCAGGACTGGGTGCTAAAACATAAAACCACAACAACCCTCCACCTACGATCACAATCAAAATTACAGCCACTGTAATGCCAATCCGCACAAGCAGCACTCTCCCTTCAAAATTTTGAATCAGATGCGAGGAAGACGGATAGTAAAGGTACTTCCTTTACCCGGTTCACTTTCTACAGCGATTGCCCCTCCATGTCTTTGGACCACTTCGTAAGCAATCGCTAGACCAATCCCCGTTCCGCCTGTCTCTCGAGAACGGGACGAATCCGTTCGATAGAATCTTTCGAAGATAAACGGAAGTTCTTGGGCTTCGATCCCCATTCCTGTATCAGAAACCTCCACAATGGACCAATTTTTTTCAAGAAAACTAACAGCCCTGACCTTACCACCATCTGGAGTATACTTTATTGCATTCACAATAATGTTTTCAACGGCTGTCCCTAAAGCCTTAGGATCACCTTCTGTAAACACATTTGGTGAAACAGCCAGTTCAAGCCCAATTCCCTTCTCCTCAGCAAGGATCTGCAGAGAACCTACAAGTGTTTCAACTAAATTAGACAGATCAATCTCTTCCCTCACATATAAAGGTGCTTCTGCTTTGGCCAGTTTCTGCAGATCCTCCAGCAGCAGTTTAAGCCGATTCACCTCTTCTTGCACTAAGCCCAAGTTTTCTCTGTTGGCCGGCATAAGTCCGTCCCACATAGCCTCCACATAAGCCTGTACATTAGTGAGGGGTGTACGCAGTTCGTGAGCAATATCATTCGTAAGTTTCACTCTTAGTCTCTCCAACTGACTGAGATTTTCTGCCATCTGATTGAACTCCCGCCCCAACCAGCTGATCTCATCATCGCCTACAACCTCCACACGCTGTTTCAAGTCTCCCTGACCTACCTGCCGCACCGTAGTCATGAGCTGTCCTAATGGTTTTGTCAACCCTAAAGAAACAACCGCGCTTACGACAAGAGCTGCTCCAAAGGAGAACAAGGCTGCTGTCTTAATTGATCCATTGACCGTTTCTCGAAACTGACTTTCATTTACTGCTGCCTCTGGACGGAACACAGGTGTAACGTGAATGGTAGCTTCTGTACCGTTTGACAGAACTACCTGCTCAGTAGTTTGTGATTCCATCATCATGCGGTGACGGTGTCCACCCCGATCAGCATTCATCATATGTCCACCACGTTGATCGACCACTGTAATTTCAGCATCAGTGAGCAGACTCAAAGCCTGAATGTGCTGACTTACTGCTGCCCAATCTCCACTTTCTTGATAAAGTGTTTCAATGACCTCCACTATCTGCTTGTTCCGTTCTTGCTGTGAGACATCTAGATAATTAGAAAACTCCTTATCTAGTGCTCGATCAATCATCACACCTGCAGAAATGATCGTCAAAGTGCTGACTAAAACCATAAAAAATGTCAGTTTCCAGCTTAGTTTGGGAAACATTACTCATCCCACCTATACCCAACACCATAAACTGTAGTAATATACTGTTTGGTGGTGAATGGTTCTAGTTTTTTGCGTAAGTTTTTCACATGAACATAGATTGTTTCCTCGAAGCCACCATAGTCCCAACCAAAGGCGTGTTCTGCCAATTCGGCTCGGGAAAACACTCTACCTGGATTATTCAAGAACAGAGTGAGCAGGCGGTGTTCGGTAGGAGTTAACTGAACCATTTCTTCGTTCACACGTGTCTCATGCCGAGCTTGATTCACTCGAATCACTTGATCTGCACTTGTTAATTCTGAACCATCCCACTGACGACTGCGGCGTAAAACTGCTTTGACACGTGCCACTAACTCCTTAGGACTGAAGGGCTTTGTAACATAATCATCTGCTCCTCCCTCCAAACCTTTCACCCGATCATCTTCATCTGTTTTGGCAGTGAGCATAATAATGGGAATATCTGACCTACTCCGCATATATGAACAGACCTGTTCGCCAGAGATGCCTGGCAGCATCAAGTCTAGTATGACCACATCAGGCTGTTCTGTATCAAATATTTCCACTGCTTCATTTCCATCTGTGGCCATCAAAACAGTAAACTGCTCCTGCTCGAGATACAGTCTAATAACCTCGCGAATCTTAGCTTCATCGTCTACCACTAAGACCTTAACCGCCATACTATCACCTCAACCTAAGCATACCACAAAAGGTCCCTATCCCAACAATCTACAACTTATCTTCAAAGTTTCTTTTAAAAGTCTTCAATATGGCATGGTATTATGTGTTCAAACGTGGAGGTGATTTATATGTCAAAACGAACAAAATGGGTGTTAGTTTTCACTGCTGCAGTAATGGTCCTTGCCTCTACAGCAGTAATGGCTTTAGAATCTACTGAAGTGGCAGTCCCTTTCCGTACTCGAGTACAGGAAATACTGGACCGATATCCTGAAGTTAAGGCAGAAATTGAAGCTCTGCAGGAGGAATATGGAATAGCGAGACGTTCCCAATCTGGATGCTGCGGTTGGGGTCCGTCACAAAGACACATGGGTCGCCAACGGCAAATGTGGGCTCAATAAGTTAATCGATAAAAAAGGCGGTTGGAATATCCAACCGCCTTTTTAAGCGCCTTACAATCTGAACCGCCTAAGGCATCTGTAGTATTATCCGTTCTGGACTTAGCTCCCGCACTTTCCCTATTCCAGGCTGAGCGTCAGCTGTACCACCATTACCGTCATGGTTTGTCCAAGTCCAACCTAAAGCACCTGCATAACCATTTTCCAAAGCGTACACCCACGCCTCTTCCGAAGTAAGCTCTGTTCTAGGCCTAAACCTTTGGCCTTCTTTGCGGATGATTCCATGGGCAGGAAATTCTCCTATTAAAATCGGTTTATCAAGCTGCCAATAGCTGGCAGGATGATGAAAGGGAGACGTCCGTTCATCAAAATGGACAGGATAGTAATGGACCTGGTAGAAATCTAATACACCTAAAGGATCGCCGCCAGCAGCAATCAGCCTATCATCTCGGTAATAGTTGGTCATTCCGTCAACATCAGTTAATACTCGGAAGTTCCAACTGCCATTTGTTACAAGATTATGGGGTGCTTCCCGCTTAATGGCACCAGCCACCAAATTAACAAACTGCTGTACATACCGCATCTCTGTTCGGACAGGTGTCCAGCCAAACTCCTTTGTCATTCCTTCCGGTTCATTAAAGACTTCCCAAGCTAATAAAGCGGGATGATCCTTTACTGCCTGAACCATAGGAATGAGAGCATTATTAATATAGGCTTGGGTATGCTCCACACTTTCAATTAAGTTTTTGTTGTCGACATGATTTACACCCTGCTGGTCTTGGAGAAGATCGAAAGAAAAGAGGCATAATAACAGAGAGAGCCCCCGCTCATGAGCTAGATCAAGAGCTCGGACCAAATTGGTAATATTACTGTGATGAAGACCTGATACCTTACCATCTGTAAAGATAGGACTCCAGCTTCCATTAGTATGGAGCCACCATCGAATAGTATTACCGCCTGCTTGGGAAACTTCATCTAGCGCCTTAATGAAACGAGATTCGTGAAATCGATCCAGATCTCGAGCAAAACTGATCCAAGCCAGATTCATTCCATTCACGAAGAAATCCATGTCCATATAATCTAAACCCCTCTGAGCGTATACTGCTTCTGAACCTATGATTAATACAATTAAGAACCACAAGATGAGATAAGAAATATTTCGTTCTCTCATGGTGAACCTCCTCAGAAACAAGACCCTTCGGGCTGGACCCGAAGGGTCTTAAGCTGGCTTAGTTCAGTAAGTCGTCAATGGCAGCCTGCATCTGGGGTCTAATTTCAGACATTGCTTGAGCAGGCGTTTTCTCACCGCTGATGATAGTCCACATTGCGTCATCTAAAATACTAGAACCGGCGAATCCACGAACGATATCGAACTGACCATCCCAATTAAGAATGGCTTCTTCCATAATGTGAGCAGATACACGATCTGGTGCTTGACCCACAATTTGGTTCTCAATGACCTCGTAGAAGTAGTCATCTGGATCTGCCATTAGGAAGTCTACAATGGCTGCCATGGCTAATGGGTTAGCACTATTAGCTGGCAGATAGAACATATTCAACACATCAGTTGGTGCAGTATAATACTCGTTGTTTGGTCCCTTAGGATAGGGCAGGACACCGTATTCATCGTCCATTTCGTCAGCTAACGACCAGAGCATCCAAGCTGGCATATTAGCGAACGCCCGTTTTCCTTCTCGGAAAGGAGTCTGGAACCAATCTCCTTCAGCTACCTGATGGACGTGATTCCATTCGTAAATCTGCTGCAGAGCTTGGAGGGCAGGTTCAGTATTCATCGCGAACACCCATCTGCCTGTTTCATCCTTCTCTACCACTGTTGCACCATGTGACAACACAAAGGGCCATGCGAATACTTCGGAAAAACCGTATTGATCCACAATACCATCACCGTCCGTATCCCGTGTGGCAGTTATGGCAATTTCAGTGGCTAGCTCCCAAGTCCACTCATCGTTGAAATACGCCTCGTTTAAATCGGGCAGACCTTCTCGATCAAACAAGCTCTTATTCCAGACAAAGAAGCTCATATCATTCATGGCACTGTGCATGGAATGGAAAGCATAGATGTTGTCATGGAGAATTAAATTGTCAATCATGGTCTTAAGATGGGGATCCATACTTTCAAAATACTCTTCTGGTAGTACGGTATCCATAGGATAGAAGGCCCCATCCTTCATAATAGGAATTGCGTATTGGTGAGACACATACCAAATATCGTATTCGGAGTCACCAGCAAGCAGTCGACTCATATATGTGTCTGTCTGGGTTTCCCAGCCCACTTGAGGTAGTTCAATCTTTACATTAAACAGTTCTTCTGCCTCTGCAATACGCTCTTCTATACCAATATCGTACCAACACCAGAGATAGACTGTCTCTCCACCTAAGTCAAACTCAGGAAATTCAAACTCGGCACTAGCTGGTACAACCAACAGTGCTACCATTAACAAGGCAGCAGCTAAATTTCGTAAAGACTTCATCTGTCATCCTCCTTTTATTGTCTGTATTCGTCAACTAACAGTAAGAAAAACGCCGTAAGTTCCCCCCTTCCCTGTATGTCAGTAATAATTGATTACCCAACGATTCCGGTTCGCTCCACGCCTTCAATAAAGTAGCGCTGCAGAACCGTATAGAGAATAAGTAAAGGAGCAATGAACAACACCATACCTGTATTATTTAGGATGGAACGATAGTTGTCAGAGATGTAATTGGCAGTTTTCATTACATCAAATGCCACACCCTCTAACATGACTGGAAGCACTTCTGCATTTCCCATATAAATCGAAGTAAAGAAATAGTCATTCCACTGCCATACAAAAGCAAACAAAAACACTGTAATCATAGCTGGTTTAGCGTTGGGCAGCATGACACGTAAAAACGTTCTAATAGGACCTGCCCCATCAATATAGGCTGCCTCTTCTAAGCCCTTAGGCATACCTCTGAAGAACTGACGCATGATATAGATAAACAACCCGTTTCGCAGGCCAGTCCCTGTTAGGGCCGTTAATACAAACGGCCAATAACTGCCTAATAGATTGATCCCCGGCTCAGGCAGAAGCCCAAAAAAGGTGAAATAGCGGAAGTTTAGATACAAAGGAATCATGATCATCTGAGGTGGGACTACTAGGGTAAAAACCACAGCTGCGAAAAGAACGCTTTGACCCCAGAATTTAAAGCGAGCAAATCCATACCCAATGAATGTACAAGCAGCTAACTGTATTGTGCTTACAACAAGAGTCAGCTTTAGAGAGTTCCAAAAAGCTGTTGGGTATTTCATGTGTTCCCATACAACTTTGTAATTCTCCCAATGGAGTACTCGTGGAACAAACTGCACCGTCTTATCAAACATATCTACCTCACGCATAAAGGACGAAGGAATCTTCACAATGAGGGGATACAGAATTACGTAGCAGATCCCTAAGATAATGACTCCTCGAATCAGGCTCCAAAACCCTGAGGCCACCTTTCCCACAAACATCTTTCTTTTGAGATCACCTTGTGCCACAATTACACCCCCTATTCCTCATAGAATACAAACCTGGAAATTATTGCTCCAGCAGCGAGTAGAATAACTGAAATAGCTAGAAAGTAGAGGACCCCCATGGCCGAACTCAAGCCAAAACCCCCTCCGCCAAACGCCGTACTCCTCACCAGCTGCACTAACGGATTGGACATTACTGTAAATGAATCAATAATGGTATAAATAGCATTGGTTAATATGAGAGGACTTAACATGGGCAGGGTAATGATCCAAAAACACTCCCATGCAGTAAATCCCTCTACATCAGCTGCCTCGTATAAGGAACGAGGGATAGACTGAAGCCCTGCAAGGAAAATCAGGATTTGGACACCAGAAGCCCGAATAATCTCTGGAATCCGATCGACAGCCGCTGTCACATAGTCTAAAGTTGCTTCAGGAATTCGCAGTTCATACAGGAATTCACGTAAAACCGCACCGCTTAGAATACCACCTTCCGTAGAAGCCACACGAAGCTGAGTCATAATATAGTCTGACTGCTCCATTTGGAGAATAATGCCAGCCCCAAGAATGACTGGTAGGAAGAATATGACCCGGGCTGCCGTTCGCCCCCGAAATTCTTGATTGAGCAGATTAGCCGCAAAGAAGCTGAAAATGACAACTAAGGGAACGTCAGTAATAATACGGCCGAGGGCTTCCACAAACACAGGGACAAAATCGGCATTAACCAAAAGGGCATTGCGGTAATTCTCCAATCCTACATAATCTAAGACGTATCCACCAGAGACAATCTGCAGATGATTCAGGCTGAATCGAATTGACTGCAGGAAAGGATACAAGAAGAATAGGACAAACCCGATAGCAAAAGGCAGAGTAAAAAACACACCTGTTAATGCTTCCCGCCGTCGTTTAGATAGTCGGAATCTTGACATGTTCAGTTCCCCCCTTCAACAATTGCGTAGCTTTGGGATCCGATGAAGACTCCCTCATATACTACGGCTGTATTATTGTAATTCACCAAGATGTATATGCCATTTTCATACAATGTCTTGTAGACACCTTGCTGAACCTGTTTGTGGTCTATAATCCGCTGACCCTGGACCGGCTTTAACACTTGGTTCACTTCGTGATAGAACTGAACAGCGTCTTCCAACCAGTCTTTGTAGTACAGAGAATACAGAAAATCGTAATCTGTGTGTTTCACGTGAGAAGATGGTATATAGCTCCAAACATAGTAGGGGAAACCTCCTGTTTCGATAGTATTCAGTCGGTTTTGAATGATATCTTGTGAGTAATTGACTGGCTCACCTGCATGATTTACAAAACCCCTTGTCACAATTTGGTAGAAAGGAACGGTCTCGTCAGTGAGCGGATACCTATTGGAGAAGCCAGGTGCATTTACCACGTGCTCTGCAAAGGGCAGTCCATAGGCAAATCCACCATTCAGCATAAGCTCATAATCAGCCATTTTCTCCAACTGATTAACAACTATCTGCTTTGCCTGCTGCCGATCAATCAACTGCTCTGGTTTGTATCGAAAATCAGAGTGAAGTTCAGATGTTAGATCCCCTAAAGACAAGGCCGAAAGTCCAATTTCCGAATAGTCCTGCAAGAAACCATCAACTACCTTGTCTAGACGCTTGGGCGATAACACATATCTAAATCTATCAGTCTTAGCTTGATACGTAGCACGATCGAATTCATACACCTTAGCCACAGAGCGGTCTAAGAACAGGGCCGCATCCCGCGGTTTAAGAAAACCATCAAACACGCTGTTCTTTGATACTGTAAGAAACGAAACGTCAGGGAAGAATTTTACCCCTTCTCCTTCAAGATAATCGACTAATTCTAATAAGCCTCGTTTACCACCAACGGCTTTTTCCCATTTCACTCTCGTAGGAAAATCGTGGTCAATCCCTCCATTAAGCCATCCCCGATACCGAACATGAATATTGTCCACGCCCGCCTTAGTCAATTCATCAACAATTTCTCGGACCTGCTCATAACTAGTCAACGGTTCAACAACAGTCTGAGGCACTCCCAAGACTGGCCTTTTCACCTGAACCGAACCGATTAATTCTAAGTAAAAGGGGATATTCTCTGCTGCTGTCACAGGTTCCATCCCTGCATGCTGCAGGTACTTCTGGTAATGGTGGGCCATGCCTACATATGTGGCTTCATCTCCAAAAAGGAAGGAATACCGAACCTGCAGATCACCTTCTACAGGACGGGACTGGGGAACGGCAATTACAACTTCCTTAGTAAATTCATCTGTTGTTTGGAGATACGCGCTGTCCTTTGGACGAATAACAAACTCTGGGTACACCACATTATAGGAATGGGCTCTCCCAGCTACATCAGCCCTGACTCGTGCTGTCGCTTCCCCCTGCTCCATGATGGCGATAAACCCATAATCACCTTGTTTCATACCGAAAACAGGTAGGTTAGAATTTACCAGATAGCGCATTTTCTCCGTTTCACTTATGGAGCCGTCTCGCCCATAGACATTTACAATAACTGATGGGTTAGCTGATTTTCCGTTGTTTAGGTAAATGAGAGCACCTGACCCATCAGGTACTACAATATAGCCTTCCTGTTCTTGATTGGCTGCTCCAAAATAAGGCAGTACAGTAATGGAATAAACAGGCAAAGTGACTGGGGGAGCTTCCTGATCCGATGGATCTATAGCATCAATTGGATAACTCACCTCGTCAAGAGGCACTCTAACCACAAAGTCCTGTCCATCTAAGTAATACTCAATTGTGACACGAAAAACACGATGATTAGGCATGATCTCCGGGAAACCAAACCGCTCTAAATCAGGGACACGGTCTTGAGGTGTAAATCCTATATCTCGCATGATCTGGGCAATATCCGAACGCGCCCAGCGAGAAACTCTGTTTCCTAACATATAAAGAGGTGTCTCCATAAAAGTCTTCATAATCTCTGGTGTAATTTGACTTCTGCGGGAAATATCGCTCCTACCAACAATATGATCGAATAAGGCATTATACAGATCTCGCTTAGCGTTGCGTCGTTCTAAGTCTTCTGGCTGAGCCACTAAGGTCTTGTTCCCTAAAACCTTTTCCTTATCGATCTGCGTAACTGAGACAGGTGAGTAACCAGGAGGCGCATCTTCAAACCAGATGAGAGTGTATTCTTCCAGCAGGAATTCTCGATCTTTTTCGTCTTCTACACGGGCTAGAATCTCTTGTTCAAATCGATCCGCTGGCATAATATTAGGGACATAAGCATCTTCTTGCCACTCCTGGCCAAATGTAAACTCAAGGCGGACTCCCTGCTCAATTGGAGTTACTTCTATCTGCTGATACGCAATACTGTCATTGTAGTTATCCAGAGTTACTTCTGCCCCAACTTGTGTAAAGTAAGTAAGAAACACCTGAGCCCCTAACCTATCTAGAGCTCGCCCCCGAGCCACCGTTTCCTCTACAGAGCGATTGGGCGGGTTAGAGTACCAAAACGAATCTGTTTCCTTATGATAGACAGCGATCTCGGCAGTCTCTTCATTTAAGTAGAGCTGCAAAAACTCATTCTCCGCCGCTAAATCATAGCCGTCCAGGGCAGCGTATACTGGAAATGCCCATATGATTACTGCAAAGAAAAGTACTAATGACCATGTTTTTCTCATCATTTCGCCCCCTCTACAGCCTGAACGTTACTTCGGTATATACTGATGTTACAAAGTTAACCATTTCCCCAATTAGACTGAAGAACAGCAGACCAATAAAAGCTACTAAGAACATTCCTGCAATGGTCAATGCTGAGCTCCAAATTGTCTTGGTAGTGAAAAATTCGTGAATGGTCATATTCCCGATGAAAATCAAACCCAAAGTCCATAGTCCTGCAAACCCCGTTATAACATAGTAGAAAGCGGCTTCTTCTAAGGTAATGTAGTTGCTGAATATGGTCATGGGAATATTCACCAAGACTAAAGGTGTAAGAGCGAAAGCTGTTGCAATATAAATATCTCTAAACGTCCCCTTACCCTCTAACAGCGTAGTTAAGGACCAATTCACCGTCACCCATAGGAAGAACGGTACTGCCACAGAAGCTATTTCCATCAAAATATTGAGTTTAGTCGGATCACTCGTGTTCATTGGAAAACCTGTATATTGACGTCCAAAGGCATTAGTTAACACAACGAGAATCAGTATGATCGTTGCAGCCCCAGCATCTCCCCGTTTTTCATGCTTCAAATCCCAGAATCCATCAAAGGGGTGAAAAGCTGTATAGACAGAGAACCACAAGCTGCGAATGGTTCTTCGAATTCTCCGCCGCCATCTAGGAAGATCATCATCTTCAGCGAACGCTGATTGACTTCGACTGTCAGCATGCCATCCGTAATAACCGCTTAGCTTAGCAGTAATTCGGGCATAGGGTTTAAACTTGATCAGTAAATAAAGAGCGAATACTGCCACCACAAAAACAGTCATGATTCTGCTGAAATTATCAGAAATAACCTCCCGTCGATGTAAGGCCAGGGCCTTCGAATAGTCTTTACGGTTGTTCCCCAAACGGAAATTCTCCATGGCCTCTGCGAACTGATCCTGTCTCAATAATGAACGACCAATTCCACTGTAGGCTTGATCCAAGTTGGCATTAAACTTTAGAGCCTGAGTCCACATCTCTGCTGCTAAATCATACTCACCGATTTGATGATAATGAATAGCCGAATGAATGTATTGAGCGTACAAAGTTGGTTCGAAAATCGTGAGGCGGTTCAGCTGACCATCTAAGACAATAATTTGATCACCGAGAGCTTCAATGGCTACTGGTCCCTGAATAAGACCGACCTGATCGCCAGTACCTCCAAATACATACAGCAGTGATCCGTTCGAGTCATATGTGAACACTCTGCTCCGCCTAATATCTAACGTGCTGTATAGACCGTTTTCCCTGGTTACCACATCTACAAAGACGGAGCGCCCTTCGATGGTGGCTCCCAAACCAGAGTATGGATATTGAATATCACCAGTAGGTGGGTAAAATCCTTGGCGGCGCAGTACGTCTTTTCCACTAGGATTTAAACGGCGTACCGCATCTGTTTCATCTGTGGATAATCCAGAAACAGTGGCAAAGATAAAGCCGCTTTCGTCAATATGCATATTGCTGTACTCTGTAGGCAGGAAAAGGGCCCTTCGCTTGCGCTGTTCTTTTGTGGCCACCCTTGACCAGAAATAATCTATCAAGTTAGGCTTGATCCGAGGAGCTCCAATAAAACCGCGGAAGTTCCCTTCAGGGTCAAACTCCAAGATCCCATCAAATGTCCCTTCTGAGATAACGTACATTCGTTCTGCAATGTCTACTACAACTTTACGAGGTTGATACCTAAACCCTTCAGGTATGACACCTTCCACATCTGTCTGAGGCTCACCAATGGCCCGGATGAATGCCCCTGTCTTATCAAGTTCTACAACACGCTGATTATTTCGATCCGCTACGTAAATGTGGCCTGCATCGGTCACAAACAAGCCTCTTGGGCTGTTAAAGGTATCTCTTTCATTCTGATCATTAACAAACTCTCTAATCTCCTGCATTAAAGTCCAGTTGTGATCGAAGATGAGGATGCGGTTATTACCAGAATCTAAGAGATAAATTTCACCTTCAGTAACAAAAATGTCCTGTGGGCTGTTCAACCGTCCCACTTGGAGTTCACTGCCAGTAAGCACAGCTGCTGGTACATAGGCCTGTGGTGCAGGCACAGTCTCTGACCAGAAATCAAACAAGTACCCGCGGTAGGGAACAGCATATCCAGTTGAAGTTCCTATAAGAAAGATTATTAGGACATACCATAATACACGTTTCAAAACGCTTCCCTCCCACCCTATTTGTTAATACCAGCTGTACCCATAGTCTGAACTACTTTTGACTGGTTGAAAACAAAAACAGTTATAGGAACAATCATCATAATCAAACCTACAGCAGCACCTACACCAGCTCGTGCCACCCCACCGGAGATAATCTGGTTGAGTGCGTAGGGCAGGGTTTTCAACTGCTCAGAGTAAATAAATCTTCCACCTGTTTCATTCCATAAGGACTGGAAGGATAGAATTATCAAAGTGAGCCAAGCCGGTTTTACATTTGGCATCACAATACTCCAAAAAATCCGAAATTCTGATGCCCCGTCAATTCGAGCTGCCTCTATGAGAGAATCACTGATCTGTTCCATAAACTGTTTCATCAAGAACAGGCCTAAAGATGCGGACCAAGCAGGAACAATGATTGAGGCGTATGTATTAACCCAGCCTAAAGCAGACATGGTTAAGTAGTTCGGAATAGCTGTCACCTGGTAGGCGAACATGAGTGACAGAACTACAAGACTAAAGAAAAAATTACGCCCAGGAAAACGATGTTTAGCCAGAACATAAGCTGCCATGGATGCCATTAACACATGACCACTCGTCCCTGCCAGTGTAATGAACAGTGTATTGAACAAATAACGGGAAATAGGAACCCATGAATCCCCCATCAAGACAAATAAGTCTTTGAAATTATCTAAGGTAGGATGGCGTACAAAAAACTGCGGAGGAAACAAGAACAGCTCATTTAGTGGTTTAAAAGCATTGCTGATTGCAAAAACCAACGGCAGTGCACTAAAGATCCCACCAGCTAATAAGAATATGAAAATAGCTAAGTCCCCACCTGGGGATCGAGTTAATCGCTTTTTTCGAATCTGCATTTTCCTCCCCCTTCTTAGTCATCTAATTTACTCAGCAAGCGCTGGACAATCTGTTGAGCAGCAATCATGGAAATAAACAAGACAACAGCAATACTGGATGCGTAGCCCATTTCGAATCGAATGTTTCCGTAGTCTAGCAAATGGGCCACTACAGTATGGGCTGCATAATCCGTACTGGGAAAACCTACTAGTGGTATGATCTGTCCTGCAGCAGCAAAAGAGCCAGTAATGGACATGATAGCGCCAAACATGAGCTGTGGACGCATTGCAGGCAGAGTAATGTAAATTAGCTCCTGGAAGCGATTTTGAATACCATCTACTGCCCCTGCTTCATACCATGTTTCATCTATTCCCTGTAAACCGGCTATAAAGACTAGAAAACTAGTTCCCAAACTCATCCACAAAACAACGACCATTACTAGGGGCATCATCCAACGAGGATCTGTCAAGAACTGAATCGGTTGATCAATAATTCCCCAATAGAGAAGGAAACCATTGACATAACCATACGAGTCAGGGCTGAAAATGATAGTCCACATTAGATATAGATTTCCTGATATAGATGGTGCATAGAACAAAAGTGTAAGAAAGGCCCTAATCCTTGGCTGAAGCTCGTTGATCATCCAAGCAAAGATCAAACACAGAAAGTAGCTGAGGGGTCCAGTGATAGCTGCAAAAATAAATGTATTTTTGACAGCAATTAAGAAGACATCATCTGCCAAGAATAAACGAAGATAATTCTGCCAGCCTACCCATTTGGGCCGTTCAAGCATATTGTAGTGGGTGAAACTTAAACCAATGGCGATCAAAACTGGGAGAACAGTAAAAATAAGGAAAAAGATGGCGTAAGGAGCTAGGAACAAATAGGAGACCTTATTCGCTTTCACTTCTTCCCATTTAAGTGACAGACGGGTCTTCAAGTCCATCTTTACAGCAGTACTCATAACTCCCATCACTCCGTTCCTATTTATTCAACCTCAAGCCCAAATTCCATGCGTTTTATAGTTATCTCTTCATTCATCACCCGGTTATAATCGAGTAATGTATCCCGAGCCGGCTCATTATAGTAAATCACTCTCCGGAAAGCATTATCCAAATGCCGCCCTACCATATAAGCGCCAGGCACATTAGGAACTCCCTTAACCCACGAGCGCTGTTCTTCAAGGAGGTCATACTCCTCCACAGTCCATGGCAGTTCTCGCACTGCCTCCAAATTAGCTGATGCGTAACGAGCAGCTGGACCCATTAAGGACTCTAGTTCTCGTCCAAAACGAACTTGTGTCTCTGTAGAGGTCCACCATTTTAGAAACTCCCAAGCATCCTCCTTGTTCTGAGCCGCATCTAAAATCATAGCGCCCGGTCCACCTACTGGTACTGAGCGGTCAATCGTTCCGTCTTTCCGACGAGTACCTGGTACTAACGTGAAATCCCATTCTCCCCGCAGCTCAGGCGCAAACACTGACAGGAAGTTGTACAGTCCAAAGTCTGAAACTAGTATGGGCATCTCACCCATGCGGAAGCGGTTGGCCGCATCATACCACAGGGGTAGATCGTATAATTCGTACAATTCTGTCCAGCGAGTAAAGGCATCAATAGCCGCTTCACTGTCCAGATTCGTTGCAATACCGTCTTCTTTATACAGCTCTTCGCCCTGCTGATACAGCAGAGTCAAATAGGTAGAAACCCCGCCGTGGCTGATAACAGAGACGGTAGCACTCCCCTCTCCAATAGCTCCACTCGCTGCCTGTGCCACGCCAGAATAAGGCAGTCCAAAATCCATATGGTCTTTCTTCAAATCTGGAATAAGCCGAATTACATCATCCCAGGTTTGTGGTATTTCTATTCCCAACTCGTTCAGGATATCTTTGCGGTAAAACAGCATGGGAAATGTCTGGGTCTCTGGCAGTGCGTAAACCGAATCCCTAAAAGAATAGGGTACTAACGCACTGTCATGAAAACGCTGAGCGATCTCGTGAAAATCCGAGAATTGTGTTAAATCCACTGCTGCTCCCCGCAGTGCAAAATCCATAGGTTGAGTATCCTGTACGCCTAGAGCTACATCTGGACCCCGTCCTGCTAGTGTTGCTGGTAACAGAACTCCCATATTGATAAGTTCCAAGTTAACAGGGATTCCTGTATTAGGTGTAAAGGTATCCTCAATCATGAGCTTTAGAATTTGTGCTTGATCCCGTCCACTTCCCATCCATACTTTTAACGGCTGTCGCTGCCCCTTTTTACCTTCCTCATATACGTCACCAATCAAGGTATAGTCATGGGTGAATGATGCTGCAAATGAACGGGCTTCATGCAGCAAAACCTCGCCAGCAGTTGGTAAAGCTTCCGGCAGCTCTACATCGGGACTAGCCACCATAATATAGTCAATCTGGAGAGGTTGTTCTCTTGTTTCTAAAATCCAAGTCCCGAGAGCACCTGCATTATCACGAAAAGCTGCTAAGCGCCGCGGAATAGTCTCGGGCCGTTCCGCCATAATCCACAAACTGCGGGATAACTGCTCCAAAATGGCTACTTGTGCACCCGATTGACCCGTAATCTCTTCCAGCCTTTGAGCCAAGTCCCCAATGATTTCACTTTGTATGCGCAGGTTGTTAATGAGACCTGGAATTCTCTCCTGCAGCTGGTAATCTCTCATTGGATCTGGGTTTGCCGATGTAATCATTACAATTCTACGGTAAATGGTGTTCAGCTCGTACAGACTGTCTTGAGTAGTACGGAGGATATCCGATAGCTCTCCTAAAACGTTCTCTAGATATATGGTGTTCTTACCTTCTTCTAGATAGAATAAGAATGGTTCACCATGGGTTCGCTCACCTAATACTGTCATTTCATAGCGAGTGGAATATGGAAACTGAACCGCAGCCGCCTCCGTAAATGGAACACTCCCATTGACAATAAGCTTACGGGCGCTGTATGAACCTCTCCGAATATTTTGCTTCGCTTTTATGGCTATTTTGTATAAGCCAGACTCAGGAACTTCAAAGTCCCAACGGATCCAGTCACCAGGTCGGCTCCATCGTTCGCCCCCAATAGTATTGAGGCGGATCAATGTATGATGATATGGTTCTACCGTAGGGTCAGAACGATCAAAGATCGGGAATAAGCTGGGACTTGAGCGCTGACTAGCATCCTCTCCTTGAATCTTTACTGCTATGCCGCTGGTAACGGGAATCTGGTTCTCAAGGTAAGTTTCATACACTTCTTCGTATTGAGGTTGGTGAGCAATTGGAACGATCTCCAACTCACCAATAACCATAGGTTCACGCCGGGAAACAAGACGAATGGTGTTCCAACCTTGTTTAAAATAAAAACTGAGAGGTTGGGGATATGTTCCCATCGAATCTGTAAGTAATACCTGCCGCCAGGCAGGTTTTTCTACCTGCGTAGAACGGATCATGTTCCCTTGATTGTCAACTTTAGCAGGGCCAGCGTCACCCCACACGCGATGGAACTCTAAGTAACCGGCCTCTGCATAAGGACGTTCTCCATTGATTAAAATCTCCCGTTGAATTGTGGAGCGCCGTCCCTCCACTGGGTAATAACTGATCCGAATATTGTATAATCCCGGATGGGTAATATAGACATCCCATTCAACAAAGTCGTCTTCATCGGTAAAAATCGCATCGGGGTGTTCTGGATCTGGCCAGTACCGTACGCCAGGTCCAGCCTCCAAATAATCCAACCCAAGGATCGTTATGGTCTCTTCCATCTGCCCCTCATCTGGATACAGGGTAAGATACCTGTAAAAATCTCGTTCCCTATGCACCCCGAAAGGATCTAAATTGGCAAGGGAGGCAGCCTTAGAACTGGACCACAGTCCCATTATGACAAGAATTACTGCCATTAGCTTGAATATACGACTAACACCATATCGCAACTGCATTTGCCGTCCCCCATTCACTACCTCTGCTTAAACGATTAAGACAGATATGAAAAAACGTTAATACAGGTCTTTGCCTTTATATATTTTACACAACCGACGTATTTCCTGCTTTTTTAATAAACATAAACCGCTTTATTACCTATTTGTTACCCATTAGATCAGGAAGTTGTTCTAATGTAACAATTAAAGGATGAGTGTATACTTTGCGCAGGTGCTGAATATCGGTCCAGTTACGCAAAATGTCACCATTCCAGGTTACAAACCAACTCCAGTAAGTACCGTATATCTCCATCAGATCAGGATCGGGGATGGAACCGTTTTCCCCTAAAGCTGCTATTTTCAACTCTTCTCCCAATTCTAATAGAGCCTCATGTTTGTCACTTCCAGGATTATAGTCATACGGACTGGTGTAAAGATCTACACTCACAATATCTACATAATCATCTCCCGGGTACCACTGAGGAGAAACGGAATTCCACACCCAAATAAGGTTGTCTAGTTGATGATGATAGGTGAATCGTTCAAACATGAGGCGCCACAATTTTACTGCTGGTTCAGGTCCTTGAGCACCCCACCAGAACCAACCCCCTTCCGCTTCATGAAGAGGGCGCCACAACACAGGAATATTCTTGTCCGCCAATCTCTGAAGCTGGGCAGCGATAGCGTCCATGTCCCGAATTAATAAGGCGTATTCATTAGAAGCAGGATCTGCCAAGGCAGCTGCTATATCAAATGTTGTTCCGTCTGTGTAAAATCCACTCCACCACGGCTTCCCATCCCTACCCAAACCAGTGGGGGCATTCCAATGCCAGGTTAGAGCAACAATACCCCCTTGTTTGTGCCAGTCGATAGCTGTCTCAATTTCTTGAGAGCGGGCTCCATGTTCTACTCGAGAAGGACTATAATCAATAAGGTCAAGTCCTAAAATGGCAGGCTTTTTTCCTGTTTTCTCATAGATGTACTTTACATCAGCATAGTTACTATTGACATATTCCTGCTGCCCTGATAACACATATTTCCCGTAAATATCAACAAGAAACTTCATCAGGTTTTCTGCCTCAGCTCCGGCATTCTTATTGCTGAGAGTGGTTTTTACTGGGAGAATCTGGGGTTTTGCTGCTGACTCCAAAGAAATATAGTCAATATGGTACCAACCCCAGCCTTTCCCTAAGGTGATGGTATTCGTTCCCTTATTCAGCAGGATCTTACCTCCAGAAACTTCTCCAAATCCCTCAACAGGATAAAGAGTAATCTCTCCAAGTGGAACATGGTTAACAGCAAGATTAACGTTTTTCTGACCATGGGGAGTACCATAACCAATCGTAAGCTGATATAGACCCTCTCTAGGAACATCAACGTGGAACGTGACTGTTCCTGTATCATTTGTAAAACCTGTTACATAACCATCACCGGAATATCCCTTAACCCTCTTTTCTTTTTGGAGCTGATTTATGACTCCGTCTTCTGCCTCGTAGACTGTTTTAGGAAAATGGGCTCCCTTTTCCACAAAATGGGCCAGCATGAAAACTAAGGGTGCAGTATAATCAATCGCGTATTCATTTGAAGACCAAGATCCTGTTACATCCAGATAAGCAAGGGCCGGTTTAGGATTATGTTCAGCGAGGTATTTATCTAAATCAGGATCTCCACCATAACGGTTAGGTCCGCCTACCACATATCCAGGGATATATACACCTGTACTTTGGAGAAGGCGATGGTGCAAATTCTGCGGCATCTTTGTACCTGCCCCAGTCACGTACGTAAAGCCAGTAGCACTACGGCCAAGTACATTGTGCAGTTGATCGAGGGCGCCTTCTAGGTAAAGGCAGTTCGGTTCCATATAATCTGCAAACAACAAGAGATTGCCCTTGGCAAGCATGTTCTTAGCCGATGCCCAGGTGTATTCCTCTGAATCGAGAATATTCCTGTAACCATCACGGTCTAGTCCAGCCAGTTCCCTTTGGGCAAATAAAACATACGCCTGCTTAATGGCCTTTTTTATGCCATTATCTCCATATGGGCTTGAAAAATAAGCCCACTGAGCTAAGGCTAGTGTATTGCCCCAGGTAATAAATGACGGTTCACTAGTAAGTAAGGACTCATAACAACCTAAGAGCTTGTCGTTGTACTCCTCGTTACCGGTAGTTTTATACAATTCAGCCAATGCCCATAGACGCTCTTCCTCATCTGTCTGTTTATCATAGGGACCAGAACCATCTCCCTGTCCAGGGTCTATTCGAAAGAAGGGATCTTTATGGCTCGTTAAATACTCCTGAGCTGATAGGGCATTATCCAACATCCGCTGGGCAAACTCAGGTAAGTAAGGCTCGTATATCCGAGCGGCCATAGCCATTACAGCAGCGAATTGGGCCGTACCATAACTGGACATTCCGTAAATGTACCGTACCTGCGTATCTTCCTCTGGACGAATGGGACCGGGCCAGTAACGTCCCGCCACCTTGTGATACACGGCACCATCAGGGCGCTGCATCTTTTCCATCCATTCCAGTTCGAATTTGATCTCTGTTAATATATCAGGTAGATGTTCCTCTGATTCGTCTATTTCAAAGGGAAAATCCAACTGTCCAACGGTAAACACTTGGGGGTTCAGCTCATATGCAAGGAGCAGTTGGGCCGCGGTAACTGCCGCAGGCGGAATATACTTGCCGTAGTCGCCTGCATCATACCACCCACCGCTCACATCCAATGCTTGTTCTCTATGATGGTACTCATCGGAAAAATACATTAAAGCCTCGCGATCTTGTTTGTGTCCAAAATGGACCTTAAGACCTGTTATTGGATCATCTATTAGGGTATTAGAACGCTGTAGGCTGTAAGAACGAACAGCATCAATTAGTGTTTGGCAGTACACATCACTTCCAATAGAAAAGGAGAACGATATTCCCAGTCCTTCCACTTTAACTAAATACCTTCCTGGAACCTCTACTTGTGAAAAGTCGCCATGCTGAACCATATGACCGGAATTCTGATCAGGAATTAAGGGTCCCAATGTACCTTCATAAACCACAGTATTATTCTCAGTGTCTATAACAGCAAACTTTTCGTACTCTGAAACACTCTCAATGATTACCAATTTCTCAGCATGAGGTAAGTAACCTACCTGATTAACCTTGACCGAGGGACTTACCTGAGAGGCCCCCATTACCCGAGTTCGAAACAAACCTAGACATCCTAAGACCACTATTGCCGCTAAAGCCCATTTATCCATTGTTTTGCCTCCTTTTCTTCTCAAGAAAAATTCATTACCTAACAACTTGACTTTTTGAATATTTCGTGTTATACTAGCTCCAAAGCTCTTGTGTGAGCTACAAATCTCCGAATATCATTATTTGTGACAACGGGGGAACCATCTTTTT
>JAAYRO010000159.1 GCA_012518735.1 Bacillota bacterium | reverse complement strand
CTAGCAGGTTTCAGACATGAAATTCTGCAGGAGAAGGAGACACAATTTCGCCAGGCTCAGATTGAACAAGAGGTTAAGACCAATCTTTCCACTCTTCGTCGAGCTTTCTTGAAAGAGACATTCTGCAGTGCTGAATTTTCGCCAGAGAGGTTTAAGGAAGGCTTAGAGCGTTTGGAGATCAAACTTAATCCGAATCACATTTATTGTTTGGTACTGCAGATCGGCAGCAGCTATTGGATGGAAAACATGAATGCTGAAGAAATCAATTCGAGACAGAGCGCGATTATTACTGTCTGTGAAGAAGTGATCTGCAGCAATAATTTTGGCTGCTGTTTTCAGACTAAAGAACGGGAGTTCGTCATATTACTTTCTCCAAAAAAGGATCCGGTCACAGTTAATCACATTGTTTCAGACTGCCGAAATCTAGTACAGATTCTCCAGCAGTATCTAGGAGTAACTGCCGTTATGGGCATTGGCTCCAGAGCGAGTTGTATAGACCAGATTCCGTGTGCGTATGCCGAAGCTAGGGAGGCAGTAAAATACCGTTTCTTCAAGGAAACAGAACAGATTATTCAGTGGAGCCAAGTGCAATCACTTCCTTCACCAAAGGCTGCTTATTCTGTTCTCCCCTATCGTTCCCAGCTGGAGAAGGCTTTTTTCTATCGTCAAGTAAGTGAGATTTGTATATGCTTAGACTCCATATCCCGCGAACTTGCCGAAATTGGTCTTGCCCCAGAAGCAGCGTGCAGTGGGGCCTTAGAATTATGTTCAATAATTCATGAACTCATTGAGCGGGAACAGCTGCAGCCAGAGGATATTTTAACAGCAAGCCATCATTCGTATGGGGAGCTGCTGCACATGGCCAATTGGGATGAGCTCCTTAATTGGTTGCAGAAGCTGAAAGAGGATCTAATCGCATTTATTCAAGCTGAAGAGGAGAAAGAGTCTTGGATTATCTCAGAGGCCAAACGGTTCATTCAAGAGCATTACGATGAGGAGATCTCCCTGACGGAAGTGGCCAACAGTGTGGGATTAACACCATCATACTTCAGTACCGTGTTCAAAGAACATGTTGGAACAACATACTCTGACTATCTTACCACTATACGGATAGAAAAAGCTAAACAGCTGCTGCGCAGTACTGCATACCGTGTTTATGAAATAAGCCACATGGTGGGATATGAGAACCACTATTACTTTAATCGACTGTTCAAGAAAATCGTCGGGTTGACACCATTAGATTACAGAAAATCCAAAATAGATGCAATATAACTAAAGAAAGTGCAATGCCTAAGATTCCGAGTCATTGTATTGCCGACAAACAGTAACAAAGACATTACAAAAGACAACAAATCGTAACATAATTCATTTACCTCATGGAAATAAAAGGGTACGATAAGGTTACCAAATTGTACTAAGGAGGATCTACATGCGAAAGAGTCTGCTTACTTTTTGTCTGTTGGCTGCATTACTTTCTTTAGTGATAGTGCCTTCTGCACAGGCACAAGAGCCTATCACCCTGAAGTTCGCCTGTTGGGACTATGAGTTGAATGGTTATGACATGACCTTAATTGCAGAATTTGAGAAAGCAAACCCTGACATCAAAGTTGAAGTTTACGATATGCCTGCTTCAGAATACCCAGATAAAATGCTGATTATTCTTGCGGGTGGCGAGGATATTGACGTATTTTACGCAAAAGATCCCACCATGTACGGCGGCTTAGTTCTTAGAAAGCAGATCATGCCCTTGGATGAATTAATCGCTAGAGATGGGGTAGATCTCTCTGGATATGGTGGAAATCTAGAGAACGTTAAGGTAGATGATACTATTTATGGGCTGCCTTATCGAGGCGACTTTTGGATTCTGTTTTACAACAAGGACCTGTTTGATAGATTCGGTATACCTTATCCAACCAACGAAATGACATGGACGGAATTTCAAGAAACGGCCAAAGCCTTGACATCTGGCGAAGGTGCTTCTAAGACATACGGTACGTATATCCATACCTGGGCCAGCACTTACTTTGTCTTCGGTTTGCAGAAGCATATGGGCGATTTAGTAGAGGGTCCTTATTCCATGCTGGAAGACGGTTTGAACCTTGCTTATCAAATACAAATGGTTGACAAATCTGCAGCAGACTATGCTACAAACCGTGCTATGGGCGCTCACTATCGAGGTTTGTTTGAACAGGGTAATATCGGTATGCTGTATATGGGAACCTGGTATATGCAGGCTTTACTCCATGACAAAGCACAAGACCTGCACGATGTAAACTGGGGAATTGTTCGTCTTCCTCAATGGGAAGGCATAGAACATGCCACTATCGGTAATGTTACACCTGTTGTTATCAACTCCAAGACAAAACATAAAGAAGCGGCTTGGAAATTAGTGAAGTTCTTAAGTGGTACTAAAGGTGCTTCCATTCTTGCGGAAAACATGATTGTTCCAGGGTATCTTGATGATTCAGTCTTTGAGAAATTTGCTGAAGTAGAAGGATTCCCGAGTGAGAATATGGAGGCTTTGGTTACGGAGACAGTCTATATGGAATGGCCGCCCCACGCTCTATCCGGCTTGTTAGGTAAAATGGTTGAGGAAGAAATTGTTCTCGCCATGACCGGCAACAAGAGTATTGAACAGGCCATTGCCGATATGGAGGCAAGACGTGAAGAAATCATCCTCCTGAATCAATAATCCTGCTGTTCAAAAACTAGTGTCTTTCTAAGTGAAGTACCCTGTACTCGAGCGGCACAGGGTACTTCCTTCTAAAGAAAGGAGATGATTTTGTGCGTAAGACTACAGCAAGAAATAGACTGGTCGCCTACTGTTTTCTGCTTCCAAATTTCATTGGGTTCGTTATTTTCACATTACTGCCGGTGTTAGCGGCCCTTGGATTAAGCTTCATGCGGTGGGACAGCTACAGCCCTATTAAGTATGTGGGACTGCGTAATTTCGAGACTATGTTCCGTGACAGTAGTTTTAAGATCGCTTTTTGGAACACTCTGTATTTTACAGGCTTAACCGTACCTCTCACGATTGTTGCTGCCCTAATTTTAGCTCTGGCCTTAAACAAAGGGCTGCGGTCCGTTAAAATATTCCGCTCCATTCATTTCTTCCCCCATATTGCTTCTACCATCGCGGTAGCGGTTGTCTGGCAGTTCCTCTACCATCCTGATATGGGACCTATTAATCAGTTTTTGCGTTTAGTTGGTATTGCCGATCCACCGCGGTGGACAGCATCTGTAAAGTGGGCTATGCCTGCAGTAATCCTTATGAGTGTCTGGAAGTCAGCTGGTTATTATATGATAATGTTCCTCGCAGGTCTGCAGGGCATTCCCCAGCATTTATATGAGGTAGCAACTATTGACGGAGCCACATCGTGGCAGAAATTTAAGTCAGTTACCCTGCCCCTACTTACTCCTACTTTGTTTTTTGTGCTGACCATGAATTTGATCTACTCCTTTAAGGTCTTTGATCAGATTTATATCATGACCGAAGGAGGACCAGGCAGGGCCACACTGGTGTTAGTTTACTATATTTACGTGCAGGCATTCGTAAATCAGAATTTCGGTTACGCCTCAGCTATGGCCGCAGTGTTCTTCCTGCTTATTTTAGGTGTGACGATTGTTCAATTTCGTATGCAGGAAAAATGGGTCAACTATCTTGATTGAGGAAAGGATGAAAAGTAAATGGTGAAACGGCGCCCCTACCTCATAATACCTCTGCTGTTTTCGTCTGCACTAATGCTGATGCCTTTTGTCTGGATGCTGTCTGCTTCTCTAAAGACGAACGTGGACGTCTTTCAATTTCCTATTCAGTGGATTCCTAAAGATCCCCAGTGGTCGAATTATGTGACCATTTGGTCTAAAATAAAATTCGGATTATATTACTTCAACACAATTAAACTGACTGTAATTATCACTCTAGCTCAGCTGTTGACCTGCAGCTTAGCTGCGTACGCCTTTGCGAAGATTCAGTTTCCAGAACGAAACGCTCTCTTTGTAGCTTATATTGCGACCATGATTGTACCGTTTCAAGTAGTAATGATTCCACAATTCATCCTCCTTCGCAATTTAGGATTAGTGAATAAGCACCTAGCCCTTATTCTACTCCAGGCTTTTAGTCCGTTCGGTGTATTCTTGATGCGGCAGTTTTATCTCAGTGTACCTAATGAGCTGGTAGAGGCGGCTCGGATTGATGGGCTGAACGAGTTCGGAATTTATGCCAAGATTATGCTTCCCTTATCTAAGCCCGCTTTGGCCAGTTTAACCATCTTCACCTTTGTATTTGTCTGGAATGATTTCTTAGGCCCCTTAATCTATCTCCATTCAGGAGATCTGAGAACGATTCAGCTCGGAATTCGGATGTTCATTTCCCAGTACAGTGCAGAATATGCCTTGATTATGGCAGCTTCAGTATGCTCCCTAATTCCTGTCATTATTGTATTTCTAGCATGCCAAAAGTACTTTGTAGAAGGGATATCCTTAACGGGCTTGAAAGGATAAATAAGAGGAGGAACGAAGATG
>JAAYRO010000158.1 GCA_012518735.1 Bacillota bacterium | reverse complement strand
ACCTTGCCCTTAGGCCGACCAAAGTGGGACATTAGAATGACACTACCGCCTTGTTCTACCAAGTACTTAATGGTAGGCAGAGCGGCTCGAATTCGCTTGTCATCTGTAATTTTCCCATCTTTCATAGGTACATTAAAGTCAGCTCGCATTAAGACTCGTTTTCCCTGAACGTCAATATCACGAATAGACTTTTTGTTCATAACAGCCCTCCGTTCTCATTCTAAGAGGGGGGATAGCCCCCCTCTTCGGTTCTTATTACTTGCAGGACTCCATGTACTCGATTAAATCAATTACACGCATGGAATATCCCCACTCGTTATCATACCAAGATACAACTTTTACCATGTTGCCATCCATGACGTTTGTCAGTGGACCGTCAACGATTGAAGAGCGAGAATCACCACGATAGTCACACGATACTAGAGGTGTTTCTTCATATCCGAGAATACCCTTTAGTTCGCCTTCAGCAGCAGCCTTAAAGGCAGCGTTTACTTCTTCTACACTGGTGGTTTTCTCTGTTTCTACTACTAAGTCTACAACACTTACTGTTGGGGTAGGAACCCGCATGGCGAAACCATCTAGTTTGCCTTTCAGTTCAGGAAGAACTAAGCCAACCGCGGCGGCTGCACCAGTTGTAGTTGGGATAATGCTGACAGCAGCTGCCCGTGCACGGCGTAAATCCTTGTGAGGTAGATCGAGAATTCTCTGATCGTTTGTATAAGAGTGTACTGTAGTCATAAGCCCTCTCTTGATACCAAAGCTGTCTTGCAGTACCTTAGCAAAGGGGGCTAGGCAGTTTGTGGTGCAGGAAGCATTGGAAATAACATGATGCTTCGCTGGATCGTATTGGTCTTCGTTAACACCCATTACGATGGTAATGTCTTCTTTCTTAGCAGGAGCGGAAATAATTACTTTCTTGGCACCAGCATCAATATGCCACTGTGCTTGCTCACGGCTGCGGAAGATACCTGTTGCTTCCACAACGTACTCAACGCCAAGTTCACCCCATGGCAGATTCTTTGGATCCCGTTCAGACAACACCCGTACCCGTTTGTCATTTACTACAATATAGTCACCGTCTACGCTTACATCTGCCTGGAAAGTACCATGGTTTGAATCATACTTCAAAAGATGGGCCAAGGTCTTAGCATCAGTCAAGTCATTGATGGCAACAATTTCTACGTTTGGGTGATCGAGCGCCCCACGAAAAACCAGTCTACCAATCCGACCAAATCCATTGATTGCAACTTTAACACTCATGTAAACTTCTCCTCCTCTATTTTGTAGCTTTTAAATTCATCAACCTCCGGGCAGCCCCCTCATCGGTGATGCATACATCACAATATCCTGTAGAAAGTACAGACATTACAGCCCAAGCTTTACTCCGACCGCCACCGACTGCTATCACTCGAGGAATTCGCTCCAAATCCTCCAACCGCAAACCAACTGATGATGTGCTATATACTATGGTTCCCTGGGAGTCAAAGTAGTAGCCAAACGCTTCACCAACAGCTCCATCGGCAATAAGCTTCATAATTGTCTCATCATCAAAACCTCGACGACGAGCCATTTCTTCTGCTGTACCAATTCCGTGCAGTAAAACGTCGGCTCTCCGTCCCAATGCAATAACATCTCTGATCCGTGGTTCATTCATTATTTGATCAATATAACATGGCAGTACATCTTCTGGAGCATGGAGTAAGCGGTAGGTGCCCCCTAACCCAACGGCTAGACGAGCTGCCACTGAGTTAGCTTGGATAGTTACGTCTTCACCTAGTCCTCCTCGGGCAGGAACGACCGTTACATCACGGTCAAAGCCATCACTTGGAAAAGAATCAGCTACTTTAGCTAAGGTGGTCCCACCTGTTACTGCCAAGATCTGACCATCCCGGAGAATCCCCCGTAAATACCGAGCTGTAATTAATGCCATATCCCGTTTGACAGATGGATCACTATCAGAGTCGCCAGGCACAATCATTACTTCCTGCACACCGAGGGTCTTAGATAATTCCCGCTCTAGAACAACAAGGCCGTGAACGTCTCGAACCATTTCCTGTAATCTGCTCAGCACTTCTTCTCCCTGAGCAGTCAGCCGGACTCCTGCTGAACTCCCCAACACTAGTCCCTGCTCCCGCAATACATCGATTTCGCCCCGGACAATTCGCTCTGAACAATCTACACGGGACGCTAAAGTGCGCCTCCCTACGGGAGCTAAGCTATGGATGGTGCGCAGCAGTACATAACGCCTCTCTAAAATCTCGTTTAGTTCAGGAACAACCTGCTGCATTACGGAAAGAGTGTCCATTTTTTCCTTTTCTCCCCTTCGGTTGGATCGAAAGTGTCCCGCATGTGTATATGATGTCCCACTGCAGTTATACAATTCTCGATGAAGAAAACTTTTCCTGCTTAATGTTGTGTTAAGAAATTGGTCCTAAACCTTCAAGCTGACGCGCCTTTTCCCTGAGCTGCCTGATCCGGTAATTTACCCCAGATTTGCTCATGGGAGGCACCATTAATTCCCCCAACTCTTTTAGGGAGGAATAGGGATTTTCTAACCTTAATTTAGCAACCTCATATAACTTTGGAGGAAGTTCATCTAACCCTACAATTTCATCAATTAACTCAATGTCTCGAATCTGATCCATGGCTGCCCGAACAGTTTTGTCCACATTAGCCGTTTCACAGTTCACTAAACGATTTACTTGATTGCGCATGTCCTTTAGTACCCGAACATTCTCAAACTCAAGAAGGGCACTGTGAGCTCCCATTAGATTGAGAAGAGTAACGATCTGGTCTGCATCCTTCAAGTAGATTACCAAATTCCCTTTTCTCGGAGTAATCCCAGCATCTAGTCCAAAGGAATTAATGGTGTGGAGGATTTTCACAGCCAGCCTGGTCTGCTCAGTGGAAATCTCTAAATGATACGTTTTCTCTGGATTGGTAATAGAACCTCGACTCAAAAAAGCACCTCGAATATAAGCCCGACGGCAGCACTTTTTCCGCAGATAATCTCCACCATCTACTAAGCTCTGCTCTTTGAAGTCCCTATACACTTTCGCGGTAGCGTTAACGCCCAGGACCCGCACTGTGCACATCTGAGTTCTGCGTGACCGAGATTTCTTCACCAGCACCTGTGTTGGCAAATGGGGGTATAAACCACGTAATAGAAGAAGAATCTTCCTTGCAACCAAAGGCGAGGAGTTGTTGAAGTCCAAATACTGTTCTCTTCTTCCCAATAGGAAGCCGTCCAGCTCATAGACTGCACTTAACTCAGCAATACGGCAGCAGCGTGCCGTAGGAATAACCCGCGTTAACTCATTACGAGTCTCATCAGAAAAAGACATCTACTCGCCTCCTTCCTTACCTACAATCCAAATCCGTACCCGCCATTTTTGAATCTCTGCTTTAACGATCACAGGTGATTGGGTGTTGTTTCTGAACTTGAAGTCCGTATGAGGCCATGCCACTGTAGCATCCCGACCATGTTGAATATAGCTGGGGGCGATAGAGTGAATGCGGCGTTCGACAATTTCTAAATTGGCTTCCCGAACAGCATTATACAAAGTAGAAGACGTTTGACAGACTCCCCCTCCAACACCTGGAACAACTGCTTCACCTACAATAATAGGCGCATTCCTGTAACCTCGCTCTATCGTACGCTCACCTACGATTTCATTAAAAGAAAACACCTCTCCGGGCAGGACCAAGGTGTTGTTGATTGCCTGCAGTGATAGACGAATGTTGCTTACGCGATCGGGGCTCCCTAAGACAGGGGTGGAGAAATCACCTAATAGATCAGTGAGGACCTGTAAATGCTCTGTCCGCAGCAGAGGGACAACTGGAATTCCATACAGCTGCAGTGCTGTCCCTGCCGGCGCATTAACCACATCGTACACCGTCTGATCCACATCAATATATAAGCCGTTTTCATGAGGAATAACTACACCCGTGTCCTTATGAACTGAAGCACTTTTGGGAGCCTTCTGGGCCTGGCGAGCCATCTGCTCTACTACAATCCGGACTTCACCCTCGTAATAGCGTTCCATAGAGCGCCCTTCCAGTGTTACGCCAGACCGTACACCTTCAAATCGGCGGTGAATTGTCCGCCACGTTGTGGGAACACCAAAACCCAGCGCGGAAATTAACACTAAGACTCCTAGTAAACGCCGCATCTGTCTCGCCTCCTCCCCAGTAGTTTATTCGGCAGAGAGGCGAAATAAGACAGAAGTTATGATTTCCCGTTTTCCCTATGATCTACAGCTAAGCGAATAATCTCTTTCGCCAACCGATCGCTATCGTGACGAACCAAATCCATTTTGTCCAAAAAATCAGCACTGATTACCTCTAGCCCCATTCTCTCTAACTTGGCAGTATCGGCCCGAACAGGATAAGCCCCTTCCCTTCGGTATTTCTCAGCCTGCACAGGTGAAATTCGTGCTCGATTAACCAATACATAGTCAAGAATACGCTCACCGTCTGCATGCTTAAGCAGGGCCTTAACATGATCGCTTGCACTCATCCCATCGGTCTCGCCCGGTTGAGTCATAACATTGCAGATGTATAAACGTAACGCACTGGAATTGGCCAAAGCTTCCACAATGGGCTCCACAAGCAGGTTTGGTATTATACTAGTAAATAAACTACCTGGTCCGAGAACGATAATGTCTGCGTGAGCAATAGCTTCTAAAGCTTCAGGTAAGGCCTGAGCTCCTTCTGGCTCCATATAGATCCTATCAATTCTTTTGTTAGGTAAAGGAATATTACTTTCCCCAACTACCTCTGTCCCATCTGTGTACCGAGCGCGTAAACGAACTGTTTCTAGTGTAGAAGGAATTACCTTTCCCCGTACTGCAAGAACTTTGCTGAATTCCTTAATGGATTTTTCAAAATCACCTGTAATATCGGTCATAGCAGCAATAAATAAGTTGCCGAAGCTGTGTCCCGTCAGGTCATCTCCCCACGAGAAACGATATTGAAACAGTTTTTCCATTAAGGGTTCTGTATCAGCTAAAGCTATAAGAGTATTTCGAATATCTCCTGGCGGCAGAATCCCTAATTCCTTCCGAATTCGACCAGAACTTCCCCCATCATCGGCTACGGTTACAATAGCAGTGATGTTGCTGGAATACTCCTTTAAACCTCTCAGCATGGTAGAAAGACCAGTCCCGCCCCCAATGGCAACGATATGGGGCCCTTTCTGCAGATTACGCTGTTTATACACTTGACTCACTAAATCAGATGGATCATCAGGTCGAATGGCGCAGACAACAGAATGAATTCCACACCGAACAGCCAATCCAATCCATACAAAGCCAAGAAGAATAATAATAACGCCAACTGTAGACGAGTTCAAACCGCTAGAATGGAGCCAAGTCAGCAGCCGATATTCTACAACACTAAGGACAGGGGTGTTTAAGAGAACAGCCAATCCAATAGCAACCCAAAATACACCGAACACTAGTAGAGCCAACCAACGCTTTACTCCCATCCCAGGGTACAGCCACTTCATTTTTTCCATGGCGAACCCTCCTTGCTTAATCAACACGGGCGTTCACAATCTGATCTACCGATAATCCAACTTGGCGAGCAAGGGCTAACCCTTTCGCTAAATCACCCACTCGCTCCGGAGAGTGAGCGTCACTGCCAATTACAAACTTTGCCCCTTCATTAGCAGCAATTTCCACAAACTCGGGCGTCATATGATCATGACTTGTGTTGATTTCTAAACATGTTCCCCGGTCACAGCAGGCTCGTGCTAAAGCCTTAGTATCAATGTCAAAACGCAGCCCCGGATGGGTAACAATGTGGATTCTATTTCGATAAACAGCATTGATCATGGCTTCTGTATTCACTAGACGGGAACGCTGCTGTAAGGAATGGAACAATTTTCCCCCATAATGATATCCATAAATGCGTACTCCATCTTTAAAGGTCTTTGGACGGACCATAGCATGAATATTTGCCTGCAGAACATCTACTAAATAGGCTTTTTCTGGAGGCAGATCTAGATCTCCAGCAGTACTAATAATATTAGCTTCAATGCCTACTAATCCCTGAACCATCGGAAACTCGGAGCGAACCTCAGCTAGTTCGCTCCGAATTTTCTCTAGAACATGCAGATTTTTTATACCCAACCCAAACAAGTGGTTAGGACCGTGGTCACTGATGGCCACCACTTCTAAACCGCGGGCAGCAGCTGCTGCCACATTGTCCCTAACCGTCCCTGTTCCATGACTATATTTCGTATGGGTATGATAGTCTGCAAAACAATACATACTCATGCTCACAGCTTGCTGGCTGCAGCCTTATCAACTACAAATGTTACAGACGGATGCAGCTGTAATACAGACGCTGGTAAATCAGTTGTAACTGGACCTTTAACAGCTTGAACGATAGCGTCTGCTTTGCTCTCCCCGTTGGCCATCAGCACAATATTTCGCGCCTTCATAATGCTTTTAATCCCCATGGAAATGGCCTGAGTAGGAACATCGTCCCGTGACTCAAAGAAACGAGCATTATCGTTAATGGTACTTTCTGTCAAATCAACAACGTGTGTAGTAGTCCCAAACTCTGTGCCAGGCTCATTAAACCCAATATGCCCATTGGTCCCAATCCCTAAAATCTGAATATCAATTCCGCCAGCGTTCTGAATACTCAATTCATATCTTTCACACTCTTTTTCCAGATCTGGAGCCATACCGTTTGGAATGTGAATATTCTTCTTTGCTGCGTTCACTTTGGAAAAGAGATTTTCTTCCATATAGTAACGATAGCTGGCAGGGTGATCTGCCGCTAAACCAATATATTCATCCAGGTTAAATGTGGTGATTTCACTAAAGTCCAAACCCATCTCATGATACTCAGCTAACAGACGATACACTCCTAGAGGTGTACTCCCTGTAGCCAGACCTAAGACACTGTCTGGTTTGGTAAGGATTTGGTTTCTGAGCATATTAGCTGCATGCTCACTCATCTGATCAAAGTTTTCTACAATTACAATATTCAATTTCTTCACCTTCCTTAATTCAGTCTGCACTATACGCCACTTTTCCACCAACAATCGTCATATAGACTTGAAAGTCACTCGACATAATCACAAAGTCCCCGTCATTGCCTTCCTTAATCCAACCTTTATAGTCCATTCCAATGGATCGAGCAGGATTTAGGCTGGCCATTTGAAAGGCTTCTGGCAGTGACAACCCCAATACCTCCACCATGTTTCGGACTGCCTGCAGAAGATTCAAGGTGCTGCCTGCAAGATTCCCTTCTTTTAGGCGGGCAGCTCCATCTTCCACGAAGATTTGCTGATCACCTAAAACATATTCACCATCAGGCAGGCCCGTAGCTTGGACTGCATCAGTAATCAAAACAATCTTGTCTACACCTTTGCTGGCTAACAACACCCGAATAGCTCCTGGATGAACATGGACTAAATCAGCAATAAGCTCAGTATAGACTTCTGGAGCAGCTAAAGCCGCACCCACTACCCCTGGATCCCGATGATGTAATCCTCGCATACCGTTGAATGTATGGGTCACATGGGAAATTCCTCGCTGAAAGCCTTCAACTGCCTGTTCATAGGTTGCATCAGAATGCCCAATAGAAACTGCAACACCCCGTTCCACCAGCCAATCTACTGCTTCTAACCCCTGAGGCACTTCTGGAGCTAAGGTGACCAAACGCATTTTCTTACCTAAGATATTGTATAATTCCTCGAGTTCCTTTAGATCTGCCCGCCGGATTTCAGGTCCATATTGGGCACCTTTCATTTTCTCATTGATATAGGGCCCTTCTAGATGGATGCCTAAGACTTCGGCCTCGTCATCATGACCTGCAAAATCAGCGATTAGTTGGGACACCTTTTTAGTTTTCTCCCGGGATGCAGTGACAGTGCTGGGTAAAAAACCAACGACCCCATGTTTGACAACATAACGGGCTACTGTTCGAATAGATTCTTCTGTTCCATCCATTAAGTCTACTCCATCGGAGCCGTGCATGTGTACGTCAATTAATCCAGGAGCAATATATCCACCCTGAGCATCAATTACTTGAAAGACGTCTTTATCTGCCGCTTTCAAAATACGCCGAGCTTCTGTTTCATCTCCTATATAAATAATCTTATCCCCAATGACAACGACTGCGCCATGGGGAATCAATTGATCTGTAACAATAGTACCATTTGTTATGATCATGTTCATTGGTTCCACCTCCTATCATAGGGAATTCGAGGAAGGAGATGGGTATCCTTCCAAATTTACATAGAATAAATATTAAACGATCTTGCATATTCTTTCATTCGTGGTATAATGAACCCATTAGAAACTTGTCGATTATGAAAGGTGTGTGTATTAATGAAAAAACTCAGCAGCTTGTTAGTCCTATTGGTCCTCGTCTTCAGCGTTTCAAGTATGGCACTGGCCCAAGATGTGCTCCGTGTTGCAACAGAAGCTGGCTTTATGCCCCTTGAATTTGTAGATGAGAAGACAGGCGAACTACTAGGGTTTGATATGGACCTTATTAGGGCGATTGGCGAGACCTTAGGAATGGAAGTAAAAATCGATAATATCATTTGGGACGGCTTAATTCCTGCCCTCCTCAACAACAACTATGATGCACTTATTGCTGGTATTACTATTACAGAAGAGCGAGAAGCAACAGTAAACTTCTCCACACCGTATTTTGAATCTGTACTGACTATTGTAACAAAGAACAGTGATACGGAAATCCAAGGTCTTGACGATCTAAAAGGAAAAATCGCTGCCGTTCAGATTAATACTACCGGTGATTTTACTGCATCGGACTTAATGGATGAGGGTGGTCTGAAAACTGTATCTCGCTACGATACGGTTCCTGACGCAATGCAGACCGTCATAATTGGCGCATCCGATGTAGTTATTGTAGACCTGCCAGTTGCAGAAGCCTATTTAGCAGCTAATCCCAACGCTCCTCTTAAGCATGTCGGTCCAGTTGCTGATAGTGAATTCTACGGAATTGCTGTAACAAAACAGAATACAGAACTGCTGAAGAAGATAAACGATGCTCTTGAGGAATTGCACAGTAACGGAACCTATGATAAGATTTACGAGAAATGGTTTGGTGTTGAATAAATAAAAAGACTCGAATGATGAGTTCGGGGGTGCGTAACATACGTTACGCACCTTTTATTGGGTAGGGGGAATTAACTATGGAATTTCGTTGGGATTTGGTCTGGAGTTCAATGCCCACGCTGTTAAGTGGGGCAAAACTCACTGTTCAACTAACTTCAATCGCAGTTTTCTTTGGAATCATTATTGGTACCTTTGCAGGAATCGCCCGTTTATCCAAGGGTCCTCTCCGGTTTCTGGCCGCAGCTTACATTGATGTGATTCGCGGTACACCCTTATTGGTCCAAGCATTCATTATTTTTTACGGTATTCCTGGACTCATTCACCGACCTATCCCAGCCTATCTTGCTGGAGTGCTGTCCCTCAGTATTAACAGTGGTGCTTATGTAGGCGAAATCGTTCGATCTGGTATTCAATCTGTTGATAAAGGGCAAGCGGAGGCAGCCCTATCCTTAGGCATGAGCAATTACCAGACTATGCGCCACATTATTCTGCCCCAAGCGTTCCGGCGGATTGTACCTCCATTAGGAAATGAGTTTATTGCTCTACTAAAGGATTCATCCCTCGTATCTGTCATCGCCCTAGAAGAACTTGTTCGAAAAGGCCAGATTATTATTGGACGTACCTTCCGACCCTTTGAAGTTTGGTTGGCAGTAGCCATGATTTACTTTGTCATGACCTTTACTGTATCGCGATTAGTTAACTATGTGGAAAAAAGGATGAATGTCAATGCCTAATACACCCATTTTGGAAGTTCGAAATCTCCATAAATCATTCGGAAACTTGCATGTATTAAAGGGTGTCTCCTTGAAAATTGCTCGTGGTGAGGTCGTTGTTGTCATTGGACCGTCAGGCAGTGGAAAGAGTACGCTCCTCCGCTGCCTAAATTACCTAGAAACACCCTCCAGTGGTGAAATCATCTTTCAGGGAGAGCCTATTGATCCCCGTACCAATCTGAAACAAGTACGGCAGGAAATGGGCATGGTGTTCCAGAGTTTCAACCTCTTTCCCCATATGAAGGTTCTTCATAACGTAACTTTGGCGCCTAACCTAGTTCGAAAAACAGCTTCGAAAACTGCAGAAGAAGCAGCTCTAGAACTGCTGGACAAGGTCGGCATGGCAGAAAAGGCTCATAGCTATCCTCCAGAGCTGTCTGGCGGACAGCAGCAGAGAGTGGCCATTGCCCGAGCTTTAGCTATGCAGCCAGAGATGATGCTGTTTGATGAACCAACATCGGCCCTTGACCCAGAAATGATAGGTGAAGTACTTGATGTTATGAAAAAGCTCGCCCTAGAAGGACGAACTATGATGGTGGTCACTCATGAAATGGGCTTTGCTCGCGAAGTGGGCAGCCGAGTTATTTTTATGGATGAGGGAGTCATTGTGGAGGAAGGAACACCACAGGAACTGTTCGAAAATCCAAAAGAAACCCGAACCAAAGAATTCCTGAGCAAAATCCTCTAGCCTTGATGACGCTGGAGGCGCCAATCAGGACCATGTAATAATAGATGGAGGTTGTTTCCTAATATGCGCGAAGCAACCCGCATACCTACACGCTTCTCTAAATCCTGTAAGTCATAGTTAGTAGTGAATATGGTTGGTTTCAATTTGGTTAGGCGCCCATCTACGATAATCAAGAGCCGCTCCATTGTCCAATCTGTTTCCCGTTCACTCCCAAGGTCATCAAGTATAAGCAGATCGGTCATAATTAGGGGCTCTAACGAAATATTAGTCCCCCGCATCTTCTCCATCAGGGTAGGTACATAAGCAAAGGCCACCCTGTATTGATCCTTGAGAGCATTGGCGATAGCACAGGCAAGATGAGTTTTCCCTGTACCTGATTTACCGTATAACAGAAGTCCCTGGCCTCCCTCTATTTTGTGGAAATTACGGGCAAAAGCCATACATGCATCATACGGATCTCGGTTAAACTCTGCTGCTCTAAATTTCTCAAACGTGTGTTTTCGCAGTCCTGGGGGGAGAGGATGAGAAGGTCTAGATTGGAGCAGCACACTCTCCCTTTCTAGGCGCTGTTTTTGGCGCTGTTTCTTCACACAATCACAGTCCGTTGTAAACCACTGCCCTCTCCCAAAAGGAGCAGGCATAGGAAAAGGATGGAGCCTGTAAACTCGATGACGAACTTGGCCGCACTCAGGGCAGATATCCTT